>CANETO010000010.1 GCA_947440895.1 Planctomycetaceae bacterium
CAGGATGCAGCCCTGCAAAACCTCGGGCCTGCCGGGGCTGCCGACCGCGGCGGTGGGACAGGCAATGAGCCCCGTGAGTTGCTGCCACTTGGTCTGGAGAGCGTGGGGAATCGAACAGGCGCTGACGTTGCCAGTGCGGCGCGTGAGCCCGTTGACGAGTTCGCCGCGGACGCCGTGCTCGTCGAGCTTCATGCCGGTGAATCGCACGATCCCCGACCCCGCCTGATGCGGCACCACGAAGTTCACATCGCCGCCGGAAAGCCCTGCGTCGGCGAGGGCCTTGGCGACGGCGGCCGACATGGCCCGCGGGGCTATCTCGGCGATCGCCATGCCATCGAGCGAGTAGACCAGCCGCTCGTCGTCATGCACCATGCCACCGCCCGGGGCCGGGGCCGGCACATGGGGCCGGAGGTGGAAGTCAAACGCAGACCGCTCGGCCGGCTGCTTTTCGGCGTCGGCATGGACGATCTCGAAATGGACAGGGTGTCTGCGGTTCGTTGTGCGCGTGAGCAGTGTCGCCGAGGCCATGTCGCCAAAGAGGCCGGCGGTCTGGGGGCTGCTGTAGTCGGTAATACGGCTGATCCGTGTGGCGGCGACGACGAGGATGAATTGGTCGCGGCGCATGGAGAGTCGCGGAGCCCAGCGGCGGCAGATCAGGGAGAATGCCCGGCTGTAGCCGCAGCAGAACCAGTTCAGGCCGATGGTGCGGCAGCGACGCACGCCGAGTTCGCGGGCCAGTCGCCGGGCAGCGAGACCTGGCCGCTCGCTGGCCACCTGGGCAGGTGTGAGGTGACGCCGGGCTACCGATGCCGGGATGAAGGATGGCGACACGAATACGATGCCGCGGCAGTCGGCGAGGTTGCAGCCGGTCTCCCGCTGGAGTTGGCGGACGGCGTGCAGCCCCATCGTCACCTCATCGTCGAGTGAGATCGCGCGGGCCTCGATGCCAGTGTGATGGGCAAACTTGCGGGGCATGGCATCGCCAAACCAGCTGTTTTCCAATTCCCACGGAGGCTGGTGGATCGCGATGGCGGAAATGCCGAGGGCTATGCGATGGCGTGCGTCCATGAGTGGCTCGTGACGGGGCAGGAAGCGGGGGCGGCTGCCGTCGGCAGGGGCGGGCCGCGGGGGCGGGATTGTGACGTTCGGAGGCTGCCGGGGCCAGCGAGAAATTGCCTGGAAAAACGCTCCCGAGCGATCGTTTCTGGCAGGAGGCCGCTCACGTCTGGCTACCGCCGGATGGGGTGCTTACAACAGGCCGGCCGCTGCATCACTCGCGGCCAGGCCTTTTTATGAGTGGCGGCCAATCGAGGACACGACTGTGAATGAATTCGTCGAGCCATTGGGGATGCGGGTGCTCATCCGCAAGGACGAGAGCCGGCATACGACGCGGGGCGGCATTGTGCTGCCCGATCAGGCGGAGATCCCCACGATCACGGGCCGGGTCGTCGAGGTGAGCCTGCAGGTGGAGCGGGACGCCGACTTCCCGATCGAGAAGTACGACAAGGTGCTGTTCCACCCAAAGAATTCAATCCCGGTCGACTTCGAGCAGAACAATCTGCTCTACGTGGTTCCGATCGAGGACGTGGTCGCGGTATTCCGGCGGCACGACGATTCGAAGCCGCGGCGCCGAGGCAAGGCCGGCCAGGAGGGCGAAGGACCGGCGAACGACGCTCAGGAGTGAGTCTAGGGCCGACCGGGGGATACAATGATCGGTGGCTTGCTATTCTTGGCGAGCCATTGTGGTCGTGGCACGGGTTGTGAAAGCGGCAGTTCGATCCAATACCGACTTGAGGATGCCGACCGATGAAGCGTTCCGGTGATGTTTCGACGCGGCAAATCGTTTGGGCAGAGAGCCTCGCCGTCAGCACGGCCGGAGCGTGCCTCGCGCTATTGCTCGCCGTCCCCCTGCCGGCGCAGGACACTGCCCGTGCGACGTCCGACTCGCCTCCCGCCACTGACGTCGCCGCCATCCGGGCCGCGGCGGCTGCGTATCGTGAAGCGCTCGCCCGGGGCGACGCGCCTGCGATCCGTGCGGCGTGGACGGCTGATGGCGACGTCATCGACGGCCTTGGCAATGTCATGCTGGCTGGCGAACTGGCTGCGGTCAGCGGAGAACAAACGCACACCGATCGGCCGGCGGCTCCCATGGGCGAAACACGACTGCGTTTCATTGCCCCAAACGTCGCCGTTGAGGACGGCGTGCTCGACGTCATCCTACCGGGCATGACCATGCCGCTCCCTGGCTCGTTCACGGCCATGTGGGTGCGGCAGGGCGACACGTGGAAACTCGCCGGCGTGCGGGAGGCGGAGCGGCCAGTCGTCGCAGATGCTTCCTCTCTCGAGGATCTCGACTGGATGGTCGGCGAGTGGGTGCTCGAACCGGAGGACGACTCGGAGAGCAAACAGGCGGGCTCGATGGAGATGACCGTCCACTGGGATGCAGGGCGGACGTTTCTCGTTCGCGAGGCACGCCTAACGCCACCGGAAGATTCCGGCGAGTCTGTCGTAGAACTTCAGCAGCGGATCGGCTGGGATCCGCTCGTGGGCCGGATCCGATCGTGGAGTTTTTCCACCGACGGCAGTCGCGCTGAGGCAACGTGGTTTCGGGATGGTACTTCGTGGGTCGCCAGGGGAGCATCCGTGCTGCCCGATGGCTCGCAGGTGAATTCAACGAACATCTACACGCCCGACGGCAGGGATCGCTGCGTGTGGCGAGTGATCCATCCGCCGCTTGCCTCCGACGACGGGCTGCCCACCCGGGCCACGTGGGTGCGCAAGGCAGGGGGCGCCGCCCGATGAAACTCGCAGTCATGAAAGCAGGTTCCAAGCGGTGGCTTGTCGCGTGGGCATTCGCTGTGAGCATCGCGGTCTGGGCGGCCGATCGGTGCTCCGCGACCGCGCCGGAGGCGGATCTCGCGAGCACCGAGTGCGACCTCGTCCGGAAGGCCGACATCATGCATGGGTCGCAGTGGCAGCGGGCGGTCGCTGAACTGGGCGGATGGCTGGCCACGCAGAGGGTCTACACACCCGCCGAGGTGCGGCGGATCAAGGTACGGTTCAACGAGCAGGTGGCGGCGATGTCGTCGTATGAACTCGAATACCTGCTCGATTCGGTCGACCAGAAAATGCGGCTGCTCGACACGCCCGAAGCCCGCGATGCGAAGGCCTGGCTTGGCGAATATCTCTCCGCTATGTCCGATGCTCGGCGGGCAGAGGAACTCCGCACCGTGCCCAACCTGCTCGACATGAATGCGGCCCAACTGTGGGAGGAGATCCAGCGGATCGACCGGAAGCGAGCCTCTCTCCAGCAGCGGCAGCAGGGGGTCGCGGCCCGGCAGGGTGCCCTCGCCGGTCGGGCTGCAGCCAATCGCCAATCCTCGGCCGAGGCATCGCGGGCGGCGGCTTCCCGGCTCCGTTCGGCGCCAGCCCATTCGCCCTATCGGCGTGGCGGCGGTTCAGCTCCCTTCTCAGACGTACAACCGCGACGCATGTCGATCGGCGTTGGGCCGCTGGGCGCGTTCATTGGAATGTGAATGAACACCGAGTCCACGGCGGCCCTTTTCCCTCTCGAGTTCCTCGACATGCTCGCGGACCTCGTGCCGCCCAGGCTTGTCTTTTCACGTGTCTTGCCTAAGATCAAGGCCGTCCTCAATCTTCCCGGAGCACCCTCCTATGCCCAACGACCAGACCAATAACTGGCCAGACCTCTTGATCGGCCTCTACGACAATCTCACAGGTCGCCGTGCTGAGATCACGTATGAGTTTGACAACATGCACATCAAAATTCCCAGCGGCACCGGCCCGTCAGCCGAGCATGCCGAATGGGTTCTGCACGGAACGTTGAAGATTCGCACGCGGGACACAGGCACGTCCCCAAACTGATCTTGGCCGGGCGACTCACGGGAACTGTCGATGGTCGCCCGGTCGTGATCAGTGCGGACGACGCCGGGGTGACGATCGATTTGGCGAATGTCCGTTCGGCGTGGACACTGCGGAATTATGGCAGTGTTGGTTTGCCCCTCCTGCAACTCATGAAAGCCTCGCACATCCCGCTGACGCTGCGGCTAGCGGGCTCTCTATCCGTTCCCGTGCTGCCAAAGGCCGGGTGGCTCGTCCGGTTTTTTGCTCCGTCGCTGGTCACGGGATGAAATTCTGTAGGAACTGGCTCGGAATCATCGCTTAAAAAAGGCACCCCGTACGGCATAACGTACGGGGTGCCGAAGCGAGGGTTTGGGAACAGGCGTGACCGTATCCGGTGTCCAGGGCTGCGACACGTCGTTCGCCGCCGTTCAGGAGTGATGTGGAGGCCACGTTATGCGCATCAGCCAGTGTCTGTGTTTCATCCTCGTCGGATTGACATGTTTGCCAAATCCGTTGTGCGCTGCTGCTGAACCGAAGGCAACTCCGCCCACCCGTCAGAGTGCCATCAGCACCCACATGTTGAATACGAGCACCGGAAAGCCTGCCGCAGGGGTCGCCGTTTCGCTCCAGCGACTCGACGACGAGACTTGGGAGACGTTGGGGCGGTGGCGGACGGACGAGCAGGGGCGAGTGGCAAACCTCTCCCCGCCAGACAAGTCGATGACGGCAGGAATCTATCGGATGGTCTTTGGCACCAAGGAGTATTTCGACGGCCAGGGTGTCTCGACCTTCTACCCGACCATTGAGGTCGTATTTGAGATCAAGAACCCGGACGAACACTACCACGTCCCCGTATTGGTCAGCCCATTCGGGTATTCCACCTACCGCGGAAGTTGAGTGGCAACCCGGCGTACGAGACCGCAGTGGGAAGAAGCCTCTCCCCCTGCTCCCACCGAGAGCGGTGGCGAAGCCGATCAAGCCGACGAATCCGTTGCCCAGACCCGACTTATGGGTGCAGAATGGGTACACAACGTTGTCGTCAGCCAAAAACCCTCGAAACCAAGTGAGGCTGCTGGAAGATCCTCGGCACCTCCAAGTGAGGACCGCATCCAGCCCGTTCGGTCCCGGCTGTTGCTCCTCATGATCCGCCCCACTCGGCCGACGCTTGCCGAAGTACCATTGGCCGACCTATCCTTTCTTAATCCTTCGGATCTCTGCCGTCTGTCGGCAGCTTGGTTTAGCTTCCGGCCTGTATGCCATTGACCTCATGCTTGTCGAGAGTGGCACGCGAACATTCGATGATTGTGAATCAGCCCTCCGGTTCGAAGTCACGGAATATCGGAGCCGTCCGCACGGCTGGCGCTACAATCAGACGCACCGTCAGGGGTTCATGCCGTTCCAGGTGCAATTAGAGTCCAAATACCTGCACTTGGAAGGAGTGTCGTGTGCAGCGAGTTAAGGCCGTCATTCGCCGACTTCTGGCGATTGACCCTCGCCGCAATCGCACTCAAGCCAACTTGATATTTTCGTTCGACTCGCGGACAAAGAAGATCGGAATCCAGGATCGTGGTGGGTACCAGACACGGAACGTCTCGACGACCCACCTCTTGCTCGAAGCGGCTCATGCCGTACGAGAACAACTCGCGAAGACGTTTTCAGTCGACATTTTCACGGGCGACCTAGTCGTTGATCCGCCCTCCAGACCGCACTTCGCCTACTGCGCGGCGATCGACCAACCGCAGACGGTTATGATCCCCGACTTCGTCTTCTGGGGGTGGCCGCAGGTGGGAATCGACGACTACGAGGCAACTCGGCAGGCGATCCTGCAGGCCGCGCGACGGGAGCCGGAGGATCCTCGGCTGTTCTGGATCGGTAATCCCAAGACACACCTAATTCGGGAGCGGTTCCTTGAACTGGCGGCGAACGACGATCGTATTCACGCGGGCGGGTTGCGGTGGACAAGCGGCACGGTTGGTCAGGGGTCGCGGCGTCTGCAGACCGAGGGCGCCGCCTTCGTATCGCTAGCCGACCATTGCCGTTATCGCTATCTGATCGACCTCGAGGGCGCAGGATACTCTGGACGGCTCAAACTGCTGCTCTTTGCCGGCAGGCCGTTGTTCATACAGACCCGACGGTGGCGGGAGTTCTTCTTCGACGGTCTTGTGCCGTTCGAGCACTACATCCCCGTCAAAGAGGACTTGAGCGACCTCTCCTCGCAGATTGACTGGGCGGAGGCCAATCCCCAGTCGGCGGCAGCCATTGCTCGTCAGGGCCAAGAATTCGCGATCGGTCATCTTTGTCGACGCCATGCGGTAGAGCGACTTTCGCAGTGCCTGCTGGCGTTGGCTCATTGAGCGGATCGTTGTTTTTCATGACTGACAAAGTGTGTGATGTGCGGGTGACTCGTTGCTAACGCGTAAGAAATATCTTGTGCTGAAAACCAAGAAGCTATCAGTCGCCGGGCTAACAGACACGAGGGATCGTTTCGTCGAATTTCTCAAAATGAGCCGAGTGCTCGGTCTTACACCCGTGCTCCCGGATTTGCGTCTGGCTGCGCACCATTCCGAAAAGCGGAACTGCCTCCTTCAGCACTACATTGAGGTCCCCGGCTTCGTTGTTCGGTCTGTCCCATGGTTCACGCCATGGTGGGAAATCCGTCGGTGGAATCCAACGGCAGGATGGCTTCCGGACGACAGCCTCATGAAGCAGCATGCTCGGGAAATCGCCGACCTCGATATTCCTATCGAATGGAATAATCGTTGTCAGGATGTGGGGCGCAAGGTCGTGTCGCAAATGGATAAGCCCATCTGCTGCGTACACGTAAGGAGAACGGACTACCTGCGAATTCGTCCAAGTCTTTTGCAGTCCACTGCACCAAGCCATATCGCGAAGGTTCTCGAAAGAGTGCGTAGTCGTCGGCCATTCCGCTCGGTTTATATTATGTCGTCTGAGCCCGATCCGCGGTTCTTCGATTCATTGCGAGACAGCTGTGATCTCAGACAGGATGGCGATTTCACCGAACTTCACGGGTTACGGTTGAGCGACAACTACGAGCTTTACGCGATTGAAAATTGTATTCGGGATTTGTGCGATGTCCGGGTGAGCACGTTCGATACGACGAACGCAGATCCCTGCTATCTGCCGCGACGAGATCCGCACTACTTTGAGGATCATCTTGACTCGACGCCAGGTTATCAGTGATCCATACTTACCCTGGCCATACGGTTCCTGCAGCACGAAACCGATACTCGTTCTTTGTTGCAGAGACGCCTCGTAAGCCGCTCGCGGATTGCGTGCTGGCACGGATCATCAGAAGAAATCGAAGTCAGGTGGCCTAACAGATATGATGAACGTTGGTTTTCTCATTCTTGGCGCTGGCCCCACGGGGCTAGGGGCGGCGCGGCGGCTACAGGAACTCGGGGTTCACGATTGGCAGATCGTCGAAGCTGCTCCCGAGCCGGGCGGCCTGGCGACGTCGTTCCTCGATGACAAAGGCTTCACGTGGGACATCGGCGGCCACGTGCAGTTCTCTCATTACGAATACTTCGACAAGGCCATGGTGGAGTTTCTTGGCGTAGACGGCTGGCTGCACCACCAGCGGGAATCGTGGGTGTGGATGCGGGACCGGTTCATCCCCTATCCATTTCAAAACAACATTCGCCGCCTACCGCCAGAAGACCTCAACAAGTGCCTTCAGGGGCTCCTGCAGATCACGCAGCATCCCCGGCCAAAGCCTCATACCTTTCGGGAATGGATCGATGCCACCTTCGGCCCGGGACTCGCCGAGGTGTTTATGCTCCCATACAACTTCAAGGTATGGGCGTTTCCGCCGGAAATGATGAATGCTGTCTGGGTTGGGGAGCGGGTGGCCGTCACGGACCTGAGCCGCGTGCTCACCAATCTGGCTCTTGGCAAGGATGATCTGTCGTGGGGGCCCAACAACACGTTTCAATTTCCCAAGCACGGCGGCACGGGCGCGATCTGGTCCGCGTGCGCGAAGCGGCTGCCCGCAGCGAGAATCAAGTTGAATTCCCGTGTCGTAAGCATCGACGTGGGCAAGCGAGAGGTTGTCACGGCCAGTGGCGAACGTTTCGGCTATGAGCACCTGATTTCCACGGTTCCGCTGACCGAACTGATCCGGCTTTCCGGCCAGTCGCACCTGCAGCCGCTTGCGGACCGGGGGCTTTTGTATTCCGCGTCGCACATCTTCGGCCTCGGGCTGCGAGGGAAGCCACGCGACGAGTTGGCGACCAAGTGCTGGATGTATTTTCCGGAAGACAACTGCCCGTTCTACCGCGTGACGGTGTTCAGCAACTATTCGCCCTATAACGTTCCCGACATCAACACGCACTGGTCGCTGATGACGGAGGTCTCCGAGTCGCCGCATAAGGCCGTCAATCAGGGCCAGCTTCTCGAGGAGGTCATTCAGGGTGCCCTCAACACGCGGCTCATCGACAAGCGGGAAGACATCGTCTCGACCTGGTCATTTCGGGCGGGCTACGGCTATCCCACGCCGGGGCTGCATCGCGACGAGGCGCTGGCAGAGTTGATTCCGTTCTTTGAAGAGCGAGGAGTCTACTCCCGAGGACGTTTTGGACTTTGGAAATATGAGGTCAGTAATCAGGACCATTCCTTCATGCAGGGGGTCGAAGTGGTTGACCGCCTCGTAAACGGCTTGCCAGAGATCACGGCGGCCGATTCCAGCCACGCCAACTCCAAGAAACACCCCTGGCCCTTTGAGCGGTGGAACGCGACGCACGGGGAGGCTGTCCGTTGAGTTCCATTTATTGTTGGCGGAAGATTAGGGAGTTATCAGCATTGCGATGTGCACAAAGTTATTGCTTCCGCTTTAGAAAGGGCAGGAAAACAGCATGCGAATCGACGTAGTTGTGGCTCGATACCGCGAAGATATTTCTTGGCTTTCTGACCCGGTTTTCAAAAATTATAACGTCTTAGTTTACAATAAGTATGAGCAATCAGGGCTCGTGTTGCCAAATGTAGGCAGAGAGTCTCATACGTACGTTCATCATATTGTTGAACATTTTGAGAATCTCGCCGATGTTACCGCTTTTGTGCAGGGCGACCCGTTTGACCATTGCTCCACGATTATTAAAGACGTGCATGACCTCCCTCTCGTGAAAAAGTTCGAGCCCTTCTCCCGCTACAAGCCTAGTGGCGTTCTTTGCGATCTCGCGGGATTTCCAAACCACAGAGGACTTCCTCTTGTGTCTGACTATCGGTCTTTATTTCAAAAGCGTCCCGCAAGTCCCTGTATTCGATTCTTTCCCGGCGCTATGTTTGCAGTACCTAAGGAGTTGATTTGGGCACGAGGTGTGGGGTTCTATAAGCGATTACTGGCCCGGCTGTGCGACCCAAGCGAGATTCCTCTAGGCTTCTCGATGGAAAGGCTTTGGCCTTTGATTCTAGGTGAGCCGGAGTGTGCTCCGCTCGGCGTGCGCTTTCCGAATCGCTATTGGCTGACCTATCCTTTCTTCGGCACCTCCAAGTGAGAGACGCATCCAGCCCGGCCAGCCCCGGCTGCTGCTCCTCATGATCGGCTCCACTCGGCAGACGCTTGCCGAAGTGCCATTGGCCGACCTATCCTTTTGCCGACGGCATCGTGGTCGGCCGGGAGAGATTTCTCCGTAACATCGACGATTTCCACCTCGCCAAATACTCGATGAGCGCGGTAACCTTGTTGCGGCTCAACGAGCACGCGTTGTTGCTGCTCTACCGGGCCAACTTCGAAGGAGTCCACAAAGGGGAGCGGCTCGCGCAGACCAACGTCGAGTTGTCGTCGCTCTACGTGCGTCGCAACGGAAAGTGGCTGAAGATCTTGTATCAGGAGAAGGCCATCCCCGTTGGGGGCGGTGGCCCAGCATCACACGTCAACGGAGGAGCGACTATGAACCACCAAGAAAGCACAGTGTTTGCGTTTGACGGCCAGGACTTCATTCGCGTGCATACCACGCTCCTGACGGAAAAGGGGGAATCTGCAGACGGCACCAAACTCGATCGCGACAACCCCGGCTACGCGGCTTTGATTGAAAAACGCTCCTATGCCGGAGAAGTCACTCTCTTCGGCCATCGATGCGTCGCCAATTATGCACCGCTCGTCGATCACGATGGCCGATTGACCGGTGCGCTCATGGTATGCATCCGGAAGTAGGCGAGCTACCGATCACGATAGTTACGTTGGCGGTGCCATTTTATGTCCATAGCAACCACGACATCACACGACACCGGGCAGCAGGTTTCACCACGCGGCCTTTATTGTGAAGGCCGGTGTGGACGGCCCGCGAGAAGAGCGGTTTCAAGGCAGGTCTGCGCCGACGAGACAAATCCGGTATTTGGCTTGGATAGGAAACTCCTCGGCGCCTCCACGATCGGACCGCATCCAGCCCGATCGGCCCCGGCTCTGCTGCCGACCCGTCCGCCTATGGCGACGGACGGGAAATTCGGCCCACCGGCACGATCCCCGAAGGGATTGTTCCGTCTCGTGCACAACAGGGAATAGCAGCGGCCGGCTGCTCAGTATTGTGCACGAGGCCGTACCATTTGTCGAAAATCGCCCTGATTCTCGGTCCGTACGTGCATTTCACGGCGGCCCAGTTGGGGCGGTTCGCGATCAAGCGGCGGCCATCCGGCTGGCGTTCAGGCCCATCGGGCTCTGACCGGCAGGCGGATGACGGAGGAACCCCTCGGTGACCACTTTCATGGTCGCCATGAGGATTTCTCCAATGTTTGACATTACTTCTGGTCCCGGCGACGCCGGGCATGGCTCGTTTGGTTCCCCTGACAATTCGAATGGATATCGACACGGCCGCGGCCGGCTCCGCGGCGATGACTTTGGCCTGACCGCACGGCCCAGCCTGCTGGGGCTGGCCCGCACCTATCTCGAGACCCAGGCCCGGCTCTGGCCGGAACTGGCCGGCACGCCCGCGGTGCCGACGATCACGGACGCCGCGGTGGAAGCGATGGCCGACGACTTTGAACGTCGGTTCCGCACCCAGTTGGTCGACGTCTTCAACCCGGCGGGCCTCCGGCGGGTCTGGACCGACATCGGCCTCGGCTACGTCCGGTTCAGCGATGAAGGGTCAAATCCCCGGTCGCTCGATCAGCAGCTGATCAACGTGCTGCAGCGGGCCCGCCGCGATGGCGTCTTCATCCCGTGGCATTACGTCTGCGCCGACTACGCCGTGAGCGGCACGCTCGCGTGCCGCCGCGGCTACATCGTCGCCAAGATGCTCGTCGAACGGCGGGCGGAGACGGGCGTCGCCTGGTTCATCATCGACGACCTCGGTCGGATGAACCGCAATGCTCTCGAGTCGCTGCGGCTCGGCGAGTTGGTCGAGGCGACGCAGGTGCGGCTGATCGGTGCCAGCGACGGCTTCGACAGCAGCAACCAGCAGTCGAAGATCATGCTGGCGATGATGAGCTCGTTCAACGAGGTCTTCATCGATCAGCTCAAGGCGAAGGTGCACCGGGGCCAGACCGACGCCTTCAAGCGAGGCGAGATCGTCCAGCACCCAGGCTTCGGCTATCGGCTGGTGGACGTGTTGACGCCAGAAGGCAAGCCCGAGCTCACCCGCAAGGGAACTATCAAGAAGCGGGTGGAGATCGATCCCGAGGCGGCAGAGTGGATCGTCCGCGGTGCCGAGATGATCGTTTGCGATAGCCAAAGCCCCGGTGCGGTCGCCGTGGTGTTCAACGACAACAACGTCGGTGGTGCCCGCACATGGTCGAGCAACCGCATTCGCAAGCTTTACGCCCGCGAACGACTCGTTGGCGTAGAGGTCTTTCGCAAGACCAAGCAAGTCCGCGACCGCGACACCGGTCATGTGGACGTCGTGCAGAAGGATCGCGCGGAGTGGATGACCCGCGAATGCCCCGAGCTGCGGATCCTTACGGACGAACTAGCCGAGGCCGTGAAGGCGAAGCTCAATCTGGGCAGTATGCGGTTCGGGAAGAACGCGGCCGATCTCCGTCGTGATGGGAAAGACCCTGGACGGCGGGTGGACGTCTATCCGACCGTGCTGGTCCGTCCCGTCTGCGGTGGCTGCGGCAAGCCGATGGCTCTGAGTCGGTCGACCGGCAAGTACAAGAGCTTCGTCTGCCTCAACTCGATCCACGGCGGGCATGGGTGCCGCAACAAGGGCAATAAGTCGGCACGGATCATCGACGAGGCCGTCCTCAAGGCGGTGTCGGCCCAGATTTTCGACGACGGCTTTATCACGGATCTCACGGCCGAGGTGAATATCCGGCTCGCTGAGGCCGCCCAACGGCCCCAGGATGCCGCGACGAAGCTCGAGCAGGAGATCGCCAGCCGGCAGCGGCAGGTCGGCCGGCTGACGGAGCGGCTTGAAAAGGTTCAAGACGCCGGCGGCCTCGACACCATCTTCGACAAGGTAGCGGAGCTGAACCGGCAGCTGGAGGCCAAGCGGGCGGAGCTCAAGGAGGAGCAGCGGCGGAACCGCCGGCCGCCGGTCACGAGCGTCAAGGAGAAGGACGTCGTGGTGGCCCTCACCCAAGTCCGGGAAGTTCTCCTATCGGACGTGGGCCGGGCAGCCCCGGTGCTGCAAGCCCTCGTGGGCGACGTGGTGATCGAGTCTCGGCAGGTCGAGGGACGGAAGCGGCCGGAGATGGTCGCCAGGTTCACGATCGACGGAATCCCGGCCCTTGCCGCGCTCGACCGCGGCAAGGCCGCCGGGGCCAATGATCCAACGGTCGGTCTTTGGGAGTTCCTGAATACCGACCGTTGGATAATGCTCGGAAAGGCGCCTCGCGGGTGCCGCGACGTCGTGGTTTTGCTGAACCGCACACCGAAGTACGCGGTGATGCTGCCGCAGATCGTGGAGATGGCGGAGGCTGGGTCGGGCATCGACCTGATCTCCCGGGCACTGGGCATCGGGGCGGAGGTCGTGCGGGACGCCCTCTATCTGCACCGCACAGGAAAGCGGCCGCCGGGCCGGATCGACGGACGTCGTCGTCGGCCGCATAAGCCGGGGCAGCCGTTCGTGCCGAGGTACAAGCAGATAGCGGCGGAGGTGGATCGCCGTAGGAAAGCCGGGGAGGGGTTCGACCGGCTGGCTCGCGAGATGAAGGTCAGCCGCGGCACGGTCTTGCGGGCCTACGATTTCGCCAACCGCGACGAGGCCGCCGCCGCAGCCCGCGAGGGCCGGAAGCCGACGCGTCCTCCCTACAAGTGGAGCAATGAATCCCGGTCCGCGAAACGCAAGTCGCGGGGGGCGTGACTGCAGTTTGAGTCTGTGGCGCCCGCAGGGGCGTGCGCCACAGGCCTCCTGAACCGAGACGTCGCGTGGATTGAGGCAGCAGTTGAGCAGGGGGCTCTGGTGAGAGTCGCTCGCGTCGTCCTTGTCGCCGTACTAGTGTACGTGCGCACACTTCCCTCATCCATGCCCCGGTGCGCCCATGGTCGCCGTGCTGACTGCGTCGCCGACGCGGTTCAAAGTCCGCCCACACTGCGGCACGACAAGTTCCCGCCGTTACGAGCGACGCCGACCGGAGAAGACACCGCTCTACAAGGTCGTCGCAGAGCACCTCGAAGGCTGGCTCGAGACTCGGGCGGTCGCTGAGCATCCCGTTTCGGCGCACGTCGAACGGGAGCTGCGGTCATACCTTACCTGTGGCATCCTCTGCTTCGGATTCGGCCGGGCACGCTGTACGTCGTGCGGGCAGGGTTTTGTCGTGGCGTTCTCGTGCAAGGGCCGCGGCGTCTGTCCCTCCTGCAATGGCCGTCGGATGGCACAGACAGCTGCGCATCTCGTCGACCGCGTCATTCCCCCGGTGCCCGTGCGGCAGTGGGTGATCTCCGTGCCGAAGCGATTGCGCTGCTTCCTCGCTGACCGCCCAAGCGCGGTCGCAGCCCTCACGAGGATCTTCATCGAAGAGATCGAGCGACTGCTTTGTACTGCGGCGGGCTCGACCCGTGACGGTCACAGGCCGAGCGTAGCTCGCCCGCGACTCGGCGCCGTCTCCTTTCTGCACCGCTTCGGATCGGCGATCAATCACCATGTGCACCTGCATGCGTGCGCGACCGACGGCGTCTTCGTGCCAACCGGTGACGGGCCGCCGGCGTTCCTGCCGGCTCGACTGATTACCCAGGCCGATCTGGCCACGCTCACCGAGAAGGTACGCCGGCGTGTCGTGCGTTGGTTCCGCATGCAGCGGCTCCTCGACGCCGATGTGGCCGCCGACATGCTCCGCTGGGAAAACAGCGGGTTCTCGGTGGACGCCAGCGTCCGGATTACACTCATCGACCGCGACGTGCCGAGCTATTTTCAGAGTCTCGAGCACCTTCTGCGATACTGTGCCCGGCCGCCCTTCGCGCTGGAGCGGCTCTCCGTGATCCGCGGCGCAGACGGCCGCATCGCCCGCGTCCGCTACGTGCCACGGCACAAAGCCGCCAACTGGGTCGGGCGTGGCCGCGGCCGCACGTCCACGCGGCCGGGGGCCAATGGGGTCGTCGAACTCTCAACGTTTGAGTTTTTGGATCGGCTCGCCGATCTCGTGCCGCCGCCGCGGAAACATCGGCACCGGTATCACGGGGTGTTCGCCCCGAATCACCGGCTGCGAAAAGCCGTCACGGCACTCGCGATCGGGAATGTCAGCAAGCAACGCGAGGCCACGACCGGTGGGGATGGGAACGACGGTCGCGCCACAGGGGGCTGCTGTGACACGAAGCCGGATCAAAAGCCCCGCTCGCACGACACGTCACGGATTGCCTGGGCGAAACTCCTGGCCCGGGTGGGGGAGGAGTTTCCGCTCGAGTGCCCAGCGTGCGGCGGCGACATCCGGCTGATCGCGTTCATCA
>CANETO010000011.1 GCA_947440895.1 Planctomycetaceae bacterium
CGGGGGATCGCCTGCAGCATGCCGACCATGGCCAGCGTGATGCCGTTGTCCTGGATGAATCGGTACTGATCCTCGAAAATCGCCTTGTCATCGCTGTCGAAGCCGACAATAAAACCGGCATTGATGTCGAGGCCCGCGGCCTGGATCCGTGACAGCTTCTCCTCGAGGGAGTCGCCCCGCACGTTCTGAAATTTCTTCGTTTCCTTCAGCGACGCCATCCGCGGCGTCTCGATGCCGATGAACACGCTCCGGAAATTCGCCCGGTACATCAGATCGAGAAGTTCCGAATCGTCGGCGAGGTCAATGCTCGCCTCTGTCGTGAGGCGGAGCGGATACTTGTGCTCCTCCATCCAGGGCACGATCTGTTCGAGCAGCGCCTTGGCCTTTTTCTTATTGCCGATGAAGTTGTCATCCACGATGAACGCTGAATGAAACCCGGCCCGCCGGAGATCGTCGAGTTCGGCCACCAATTGTTCGGGTTCTTTGACCCGGGGTTTGCGGCCGTAGATGACGATGATGTCACAGAACTCGCACTGGAACGGGCAGCCGCGTGAATACTGCAGCGCTGCCGAGGCATAGCGGCCAACCTTGAGCTTGTCGAACCGCGGCCGGGGCACCTGGGTCATGTCGGTGGGCGTGGTCTGCTCGTAGCGAGTGTCGGTCGCGACATCATGCGAGAAATCATCAAGGAACCTGGGCCAGGTGGTTTCCGCCTCGCCCACGAAGCTGACATCGCACAGTTCCTTGAAAAACTCCTCCTGCACCGACATCAGCGGTCCGCCGACCGCCGTGAAGATCTTCAGTTCACGCAGTCGCAGCAGAATCTGCCGCATGCGTTCCTTTTGGACGATCATGCCCGTCACGCCAACGATGTCGTAGCCCGATAGCGACGGCCAATCGATCGCCTCGACGTTTTCATCGATGAGCGTCACGTCGTGCTCTCCGCAGAGCCCGGCTAATGCCGACAGCGAGCCAGAGATCATCGTGCTCCGCTTGTCGCCTGGATACAGAGGCAGCGCAAAATCGAACCCCCAGTAGGACGGCTCGAATTTTGGATTGATCAGGCAGATCGAGAGTTTGCGTCCCGGTTGCCGCCGCGGCAGCGCCGGCTCAACCAACGTGGCCGTGGAGTGTGCGGGGGCGGCACTGGGGGGCGACACGAGGTCGACCACTCCGACGAGTTCCTCCGTACAACACGGATCCTCGACGATCGACAGGGCGGTACTCATCCTTGAGCTTCCCAGCGTGGTTTTTCAGTCGTACTGATCAGACCTGCAGACCCGCGGCTGACGTCCTGTCTGCCGCAGGGTCCCAAGAATAGGCAGGTTCCTGGAAATACCCAAGGTCAAAGTTTACTCAGGCCCCGGACATGCCGTCAGGCCCGCTATTCTCGCGGGTTTCCGCAACTGCCATCGCTGTTGGCCCGGCGAGGATCTTGGTTCATGGTTCCGGAGTCGGCTCGAGAGGCGGCAGTTCCCAGGTATCCACCTCCACCACCGCCACGATGTGGGCGGCATTGATAGAGCAGGTAGCCCGATCGGGACCTGAGGACTTGAGGACCGGAAAATGCCCCCAGGGAAAGCTGTCTTTGCGGAAGGGAACAACGAGTTCGACATCGAGCCAGACCATGCCATTGGGCCCCTGTCGGACTGCCTTGATGGCATCGATCACCAGCACCTGTCTGGTATCAAGCAAGGCACCAAAGCGTCCGGGTTCGGAGAGGATCCGGTCGGTGAACCAGCAGGGGAGCAATTCCCGTGCGGTGCCGTGCCATAATTCGGGCTGTTCATCAGGCATGGGCGAGCGGCCCTCCGACCTCATAACGAAGACCCCGGACGGCCACGGTGGACCGATCCGGGTGGGGAAGCGACGGTGCTCCACCACGACTCAATGTCCACGAATCGACCTCCGGCCGCAACGCCCTCCGCCCATCTCTGGCGGTGTTGGAGGTCAGAGGCTATACTCGAATTCGTAACGAGGTGGTGAGAGCGATCGACGGCGGTGATAGCACCCAGTTCTTTCGCTGAATCCTCAGAATTCTACTTGCCCCCTCCGCCGAACCGCACGGTCTCATGGATCGTGCTGCTGGCCTCTGTCGTTGGTCGGTCACGCATTGTGTGCGTTCCTGACGAGCGCGGTCGCCGCCAGCCCTTGGGTTCGGTGCGTCCCAGAAATGGGAATCGGGGCCGATTGCCATTGCCTTGGCCGACAGCGTGTCGGCCGACATGGCATGAATGTGCCGTGGGCGTGCCCGCGGCCCCTGTGCTTACCGCGTCTGTCACCAACGACGGGCCGTATGCCGATCAACAGATACTTTGAAGAGGAATCAACGATGACAACGTTTGAGAGTTTGGGACTGACTGAACCGGTGCTCAAAGCCCTGAGTGCCGAGGGCTACACCGTGCCGACGCCGATTCAGGCGAAGGCAGTGCCGCACGTGCTCGCCGGCCGGGATCTCTTCGGCTGCGCCCAGACCGGCACGGGCAAGACGGCCGCGTTTGCGCTGCCGCTGATTGAGCGGATGATGGCCAACCAGCGGGAGCGGGAGGCACGCCGGTGCCGTGTGCTCGTCCTCGCGCCGACCCGAGAGTTGGCCGGCCAGATCCACGAGAGTTTCCGGGTCTATGGTCGGCATGCCCACCTGAAGTCGGCCGTGATCTATGGCGGCGTCGGCCAACGCCCCCAGGAAGTGGCGATGAGCAAGGGAGTCGACGTGCTGGTGGCCACGCCTGGGAGGCTGCTCGACCTCGTGCAACAGAAGTTCGTCGACCTGCGGGCCGTCGAGTTTCTCGTGCTCGACGAGGCTGACCGGATGCTCGACATGGGCTTCATCCACGATGTTCGCCGCATCGTCGGCATGCTGCCGCGGGAGCGGCAGACGCTGTTCTTCTCGGCCACGCTGCCGAGCGAAGTGCGGCAACTCGCCGACTCGATGCTCCGCAACCCGCTGGAAGTAAAGACCACGCCGCAGTCGACCCCGGCCGAAACGGTCGCCCAGGCGGTGTTTTTCATACCGCAGCGGCAGAAGCGACACCTGCTCGTGCACCTGCTGTCGAACGAGGGCATGGCCCGCGTGATTGTCTTCACGCGGACCAAGCACGGAGCTGACAAACTGCAGCGGGATCTCGACAAGGCGGGCATCCGCGCGGCGGCCATCCATGGCAACAAGAGCCAGAACGCCCGGGAGCGGGCGTTGGCGGCCTTCAAGTCGCAGCACCCGCCGGTGCTCATCGCCACCGACATCGCGGCCCGGGGAATCGACGTCGACAACGTCTCGCACGTGGTGAACTTCGAGCTGCCGCACGAGCCGGAAACCTACGTGCACCGCATCGGCCGCACGGGGCGGGCGGGCATGACCGGTAAGGCAGTTTCCCTGTGCGATCACGAGGAGCGGCCGCGGCTGCAGGCGATCGAGCGTCTCCTCCGCAAGACAATCCCGGTTCGTAACGACCTCCCCGAACTGCCTCACGTGGAGGCGGCATCCGAGCCACGCGAGTCGCAACGAGGAGGCCCCCGGTCCGGGCAGGGGCGAGGACCGCAGGGCGGCCCTCCGCGAGGGAGGGGCGGCCGCAGTAGCGGCCGACGTTCCTCGGGTGGACAGCAGCAAGGGCAGGGGGCTCACGCAGCGGGGCGACCACGCCGTGATACAGCCCCGGCGGAGGGCCGGCCGGCCGCCACAGCGACGGCCACCGCCCCGACTCCTGCCTCACGACTGCGAAAGAAGCACCGCCGGGCGTTGTAACGGGGGGGCACGTGGCCACGACGCGGAACGTTTTTCCGTGGACTGGTAGGATGTCGCGCGCACGCCGGAACGCGATCCCGCGGAGGGCCGTCGCCGTGCGGACAGCACCCCACCGGAACACACGATGTCGCCTTCAGGCCTTCTCCAGCCCTTCCAGCTTCGTGATCTCACGTTGCCCAACCGCATCGTGATGGCACCGCTTACCCGGTCGCGGTCCGGCGCCAGCCGGATTCCCAATGCCCTGATGGCCGAATACTACGCCCAGCGAAGTGCGGCCGGCCTTCTTGTCTCCGAGGCGACCACCGTTTCCGAGCAGGCGAATGGCTGGCTCGAGTCTCCCGGCATCTACACCGACGCCATGGTCGCGGGCTGGCGGCTGACGACCGACGCGGTTCACGCCCGCGGCGGCCGGATTTTCCTGCAGCTGTGGCATATGGGCCGGGCGTCACACTCGAGTTTTCATGAGGGGCAACTACCAGTATCGGCATCGGCGATCGCCATTGCCGGGGACGGCATCCACACGCCGGAGGGAAAGCGAGCCTACGAAACGCCCAGGGCCCTCGACACGGCTGAGATTCCCGGTGTTGTCGCCGACTACCGTCATGCCGCGGCCCGTGCGCGGGCCGCAGGCTTCGACGGTGTCGAAATCCACGCCGCCAACGGCTACCTCATCGACCAGTTCCTCCAATCGAAGACGAACCACCGCACCGATCGTTACGGCGGCAGCATCGAGAATCGCTTCCGCTTTCTGGCCGAAGTGGTCGAGGCCGTGTCGGCCGAGTGGCCTGCCGGCCGCGTCGGAGTTCGACTCGCCCCCAATGGCGGGTTCAACGACATGGGCTCACACGATTACCGGGAACAGTTCACGTTCGTCGTCGAGCAACTCGACGCCTTTGGGCTGGCCTATCTGCATGTCATGGACGGTCTGGCCTTCGGGTTCCACCAACTCGGCGCCCCAATGACGCTTTCCGACTTCCGCAGCGTCTTCCGGGGTCCGCTGATCGGCAACTGTGGCTACACCCAGGAATCGGCCGAGGCGGCCATCGCCGCGGGGCTGGCTGATCTCGTCGCCTTCGGACGGCCCTACATCAGCAATCCGGACCTCGTCGAACGCTTCGCCAATGGCTGGCCTTTGGCGAAGCCCGCCGACATGGCCACGTGGTATGCCCCGGTTGGCGCTACGGGATACACCGACTTCCCGCCCTACCATGCCGAGTAGAAACAGCACCAATGGGGGCGGGTTCGTACGACGTCATTGCGGTGCTAGGAGCCCATCTTCATCGACCGCAGCCGCAAAGCGTTGGCAACGACCGATACGGAACTCAGGCTCATGGCGGCCGCGGCAATCATCGGGTTGAGCAGCAGATGGCTCGAGAGCGGGTAGAGCACTCCCGCCGCGATCGGCACGCCCAGCGCGTTGTAGAGCAGCGCGAAGAACAGGTTCTGGCGGATATTGCGCATCGTGTGACGGCTGAGGTCGATCGCCTTGACGATCCCACGGAGGTCGCCCTTCACCAGGGTGACTCCAGCCGCCTCGATCGCGGCGTCTGAGCCGGTGCCCATGGCGATGCCGACGTCGGCCGCAGCCAGAGCCGGCGCATCGTTGATGCCGTCGCCGGCCATCGCCACCGTCCGTCCCTCCGCCTGGAGTGCCCGAACGAGGGCATGCTTCGCGTCCGGCTTCACCCCGGCGCGGAACTCGTCGATCCCAAGCCCAGCAGCGACGGTGCGGGCCGTCTGCTCGCTGTCGCCCGTGAGCATGATGAGCCGTAGTCCGAGGGCGTGGAGGCTGCGGACCGCCTCGGGTGTCGAATCCTTGACGGGGTCCGACACCGCGATCAGCCCGGCGAGACGCCGGTCCACGGCGACGTGCATCACCGTGCGGCCCTGCTGTTGAAGCGAGTCGGCCCTCTCATCGAGGGCCGCCAGATCCAGAACGCCTTCCTCGGCGAGCCATGCCCGCTTGCCGACCAAAACCTCCCGGCCCTCAACGCTCCCGCGGGCACCGCCGCCCGTCACGGAATCGAAGTTGGCCACCGTCGGTACTGGTATGTTCCGTGCCGTAGCACCCGCCACGATCGCCCGGGCCAGTGGGTGTTCGCTGTTGTGTTCGACGCTCGCGGCATTTCGCAGAAGATCCGCTTCGGTCATGGACGTGACCGGAATGCACTCAGTCAGCGTCGGACGGCCAGCCGTCAGCGTGCCCGTCTTGTCGACGACCACCGTGTCGACCTTTTCGAGTCGCTCGAGCACCTCGGCGTTCTTGACGAGCACGCCCTCTCTCGCCCCGCGGCCGATGCCGACCATGATCGACATTGGCGTCGCCAACCCCAACGCACAAGGGCAGGCGATGATCAGCACGGCGACGGCGTTGACGAAGCCCCATGCCAGCGGCGGCTGTTCCGGCGCCGCGATGGCCCAGACGAGGAACGTGACGATCGCGATCGCCAGCACGGCAGGAACAAAATAGCCGGCCACGGCGTCGGCGACCTTTTGAATCGGCGCCCGGCTACGCTGCGCTTCGCCCACCATGCCGATGATCCGCGACAGCACCGTGTCCGCTCCGACCTTGTCGGCGACCATCAAGAACGACCCCGTCTGATTGAGGGTGCCGCCGATGACCGAATCGCCGACCCGCTTCTCCACCGGCATCGGCTCGCCGGTGATCATCGACTCCTCAACCGAGCTTGCACCTTCTGACAACTGGCCGTCCACGGGGATCTTCTCGCCGGGCCGGACCCGCAGCACGTCGCCCTGGCGAACCTCGTCGAGCGGAACCTCACGCTCCTCCCCTTGACGCACCACCCGGGCCACTGGAGGGGCGAGTGACAAAAGTTCGCGGATGGCGGCACCGGTCCGGCTCCTGGCCCGGAGTTCGAGTAACTGCCCGAGCAGCACGAGCGTGATGATCACCGCCGCAGCCTCGAAGTAGATCGGCACGGCGCCGTCGTGCCGGAACTGGTGCGGGATGATCGTAGGGAACAGCACTGCGATCAGGCTGTACAGATAGGCGGCGCCAGTGCCGATGGCGATCAGCGTGAACATGTTGAGGTGACCGGTCACGATCGACCGAAATCCCCGCTCGAAGAACGGCCATCCGGCCCAGAGCACCACCGGCGTCGCGAGGATCAGTTGCAACCATGGCTCCACTGTCCGCCCCAGCCAGCGATCCACCGGCACGCCCAGCATCGGAAGCATCGAGATGAAAAATACGGGAAGCGTCAGCGCTCCAGCCAACCAGAACCTTCGGACCATGCTGCGATATTCAGGATCGTCCTCGCCCGCATCGGGAAGCAGGTTCTTCGGCTCGAGGTCCATGCCACACTTTGGGCAGGCCCCGGGCCCGACCTGCTCAATCTCCGGGTGCATCGGACAGGTGTAGATGGCGTTCGTGCGGCCGGGGGCCGGATGCCGCGTGGCTGCGGGGTCCGACGGTGCCGGAACGTAACCGTCCCCCATGAATGTGCGGCGGCAGCCCTCGGCGCAGAAGTAAAACGTGACGCCGTCGCGGACCGCGCTGCGGGCGGTCTTCTCGTCGACGGTCATACCGCAGATTGGATCTCTAGCCATGGGCGGCAAATACTCCAGCGGAATCGGCAGACTACCTGAGAACCGCGATCGTGGCAGCCCTGTGTGCCCCGGCCCCAGTCCGAGGAACAAAAGGGCGGCGGGAGACGATCGTCCCCCGCCGCCACGCACATTCACACGGGTTGCCCGTCGGACGCTACGTGCTGCAGCATTCCGAGCCGCAGCATCCCTTTTGCTCTGTCTTCACGTCGGCAGTCGGGCACTCCTCGACGCAGCAAACGCAGGTGCAACGTGTGCACTCACAGCTACCCGTCTCACAGCAACCGCAGCAGTCACACGATCCGCAGCCGACATTCAGGCTGCTGGTGGCTGGCACGAAGGGCACGAGGGCCAGTGCCGCCAAGAGAATCAGACTGTTCATGATAGGAATCCTTTTCAGTGGAACAATGAATCGATCACTCCACGCCACGACATGTGTACGTGGGAAAGCCACCGCACATGTCCACCCACACCGCCGGACTCACGCCCGCGGACAGGAAGACACGGATCAATGGCCGATTCAGGTCCGCCAGACTCCGTAGAGGATCCGCACTGGCCGGATCGGAATCGAGAGTGACGCCGCCGCATAGCTCCGGCTGACGCCGAGTTCATGAAGGGCCTCCAGAGACGTCGCATCCGCCGCAACCCACGCAGACAGTTCGTCGCGATGGGGCGAACTGGCCCCGTGCGCCGAGAGCGGCTGCTCCTGCCTGGTATCGAGTTGGCAGTGGCAGGGCGAATCGTCGGCACAGGACAGGCCACCGGCCTCGGCGGCCGCACAGAGCGGGCAGCCGGTATCGGCCTCTGCTGGGCCATCCTGACCGGCCGGGAACGGGGCCGCGAGAGTGACCGTGCAGCAAGTGAGTTCTTCGGCGGCGCAGCAACCGCGGTCGCAGTCCCCGCTCCATGGTTGGGGAACGACCTGTGCGACAAACGCCGCACACGTCATCACCAGCCAGATTGGTTTTTGGAAGCCCGTCACCACCGGAGAATCTCCTTGATTCTCTTTCTACGCAGCCCAGCGGGCGATGGTTCGCCGGCGAAAAAACCTGCGTCGCACAGCGGTTACTTGCCAGGCTTGCCGCCCGGTGGCTTCCCCTTCTTCTTGGCCCCTGGGGCCTTGCTGAATCGGGGGCCGTTCACGGGGGCGAACTTCCTCGGCTTGGGGTACCTGCCACCGGGGCCGGGCCGTCGGTCTTCGCGGTCACGCTGGTCACCCCGGTCGTGCGGCCGCCGCTGTTCGGGCCGGTGCACGGGCTCCACCTCCACCGTCTCCTGGCTCGCCGGCGCAAAGTGATGCAGGATGGCGGCGGCGACATCGGTCGGCGTGTGCCCCTGTTCCAGCAGCCGCTCCACCAGCGGGGCCCGACGGGCAAACTCTCCCCCCTCGATCGTCGCCGTGATCTTGTCGAAGAGGGCATCGGAGCGTCGGTCCTCGACTGCCGCCATGGAGGGCACCTGCTCGCGGCGGATTTTCGTTCGCAGAAACCGCTCGATCGACTGGAGCTTGTAGATGGCCGCTCCGGACACGAGCGTCACCGCCTTGCCCTTCTTTCCGGCCCGTCCCGTGCGACCGATGCGGTGAACGTAATCCTCCGCGTCGTAGGGGAGATCGTAGTTCACGACAAGTTCAAGGTCGTTGACGTCGATGCCCCGTGCGGCCACGTCGGTGGCAATCAGAAACGCGAAGGCGGCCCGCTTGAAGTTCTGCATCACGCGGGTGCGTTGGGCCTGCGCCATGCCACCGTGGAGCCGTTCGGCCGAGTAGCCCCGGCCGATGAGGGCGTCGGCCAATTCATCGACCATGCGCTGGGTGTTGCAGAAAATGACGCCGCTCTTCACGTCATGAAAATCGATGACGCGGACCAGCGCATCGAGCTTCGCGTGGTGCCGCACCTCATGGTAGACCTGGTCCACGAGCGGCGGACCACTGACCGCTTTCTGGGCGATCTTGATCGTGGCGGCGTCGCTGGAATGACCGCGAACGAGTGTCTGGATCTGCGGCGAGATGGTGGCGGAGAAGAAGATCGTCTGCCGGCCCTCCGGGGCGGCGGCGAGGATCTTCTCGATGTCCTCACGGAAGCCCATGTCGAGCATCCGATCGGCCTCGTCGAGAATCAGCATCCGGATTTGCGTGAGGTCGAGCGTGCCGCGGTTCATGTGGTCGGTGAGCCGTCCCGGAGTGCCGACGACAACATGTGCGCCCCGCTTCAGTTCGGCGAACTGCCGGTCATACGACGCACCGCCGTAGATCGCCACCGAGTTGACCCCCCGGCGAAACGCCGCGAGTTTGTGCACCTCATCGGCCACCTGTGTCGCCAACTCCCGCGTCGGAGTGAGGATCAGCACCTGCGTTGCCCTCAGCGCCGGGTCGATCTTCTCGATGGCAGGGATGCAGAACGCAGCGGTCTTGCCCGACCCCGTCTCCGACTGGCCTACCACGTCGCGACCCGACATGATCAGTGGAATCGCGGCCGACTGAATCGGCGAAGTCTCCTCGAAGCCGAGTTGGGCGACGGCCTTGAGCAGTTCCTGGGAAAGTCCCAGGGACGCAAACGGCACGTGTCCGGGGCGGGAATCGTCGGGCGGGGAGGGAGCGGCACTGCGATCGGACTTGGAATCGGTCATGAAAGCCTAGTCTGGCGGGAGAGGAGCGGGTGGGCGGGAACCCCACAGCCTACCTCAATCGCGATGGCCCTGCTTGCACCAATAACCAGAATACAGCTCCCCACCCAGTGGGTGGTGCCTCTTGAGAGCCGATTCAACACAGCGAGCGTGCCTTTCACCCCGCTGCGAGGCCGCCACGGCATGACAGAACTCCCCGGGAGGAGATCACGGATCGAGTGTGGAATCCCCCGGATCCGCTGGCGCGGTCGGGTCGTTGCCGTCGCCGACCGTGCAATACCAACGGAGCACGGTGGTGTCGGTATCGTTGGCGATCGCGTCAACGTGTCCGTCCAAAAACGTGAAGTTCGTGACACCGGGGTGCAGACTGCCGTACTTGCGGGCGTTGAGGTCGCTGGGACCGGAGGCGATGCCTCGGGCGGTATCGCGGAAGATCGTCAATGGAGTGTCTGCCGCAAAGAAGGCCGTGTCGCCCTGGTCGTGGTGCACCATGTCGGCCGATCCCGACGTGGTTTTGGGGATGTGCTTCTCGCCCATGGCAAAGGTTTTGCTCAGGCCATCGGTCACCTGCCGCGACTGCACCCGCGAATAGGTATGCATCGGGCCGCCCTGCATGGGATCGAACGTCGCGGCATCAGACTCCCAGTGGTAGTTGAAGTAGGTGCCGGCATTGGCGGCGTAGTCGCCGCCGGCCGCGGCGGCCTTCACCACCGGCGGCGCGTCATTATTGTCGAAATTCCGGTCAGCGACCGGAGATCGTCGGCTGGGGCAGAAGTAGTTGGACACGGGCGTCCGCATGGCGACCTTGTTCTTGTCGTCGTCGGCGCGGGCTGTCTTATCGTAGGCGTCGTAAATCTGCGACTGCTCGACATACGGCAGCACCAGAAAGCCCCATGACACACCGAACTGCTCGCGGAGATTCCGGCCCTGCGGATAACTCTTGCGGGCCAGTTCATAGCCGGAGACGGCGAGGCCAACCTGTTTCATGTTGTTGGAGCAGCTCATCCGTCGGGCGGCTTCCCGGGCCGACTGCACGGCCGGCAGCAGCAGTCCGACGAGCGTGCCGATGATGGCGATGACCACCAAGAGTTCCACGAGCGTGAAGCCAGACCTCACGGAACATGCTTGGGAAGCGCACCGACAACGACCGGAGTGGATGACATGTGTCATGGCAGGATCCTCGGGAAGGCGGGAGTTCAGAAGGCAGATAACCGGCAGGAGGAAAAGTATCGACTCGGGTCGAAGAAACAGTCAACAGCGCTCAGAGCCCAGAAAAAGCACGTGGATACAGTGTTCCCTTTCCCAGCATCCCCCCGGGTGAGCTAGCGAATGCAATAGAGGGCGTCCGAGGAGCGAATGAGCAGGGAATCACCGCTGACTGCCGGCGTTGCCCAGAAGACCTCCGCATCGCTACCTACTGAGAATTCGCCCAGAATTTTGAATTCAGGGCCCGACTCCAGCACGACCGTGCGACCCTTCTCATTGACGAGATAGATGCGGTTGCCGATCACGAGAGGACAGCCGACGGCCGTGGTGCCTCCGGGGAGCCGCTTCCGGTATTTCTCAGCTCCGGTCCGCTTGTCGTAGCAGACGGCCTTGTCGCCAAAGAAGTAGAGCAGGCCGCCAACGACCACGGGCGAGGGCATCCCTGCGCCGCTCTTGTTTTTCGACCAGAGCACGGCGGCCGTCGTGGCCTGCCCTTTGGGGGGCGTGAGGTCACCGAGATGCCCGCTGGCAATCGCATACACCGGCGCCTTGCTGCCGGGGCTCGAGGTGCCGAAGTAGACGCCCTCAGCATCGGCGACGACCGAACAGGCGAACGACGTATCGAGCCCGCCAACCCGCCAGCGTTCCCTGCCATCGGCGATTCCGTATGCGATCACGCTGCCTTGACCGGCCGTCACGACCTCCGCGATGCCATTGTTCGTCCAGATGACGGGCGTGCTCCACGCGGTCCCTTTGTCACGATCGGCCGTCCAGATGTCGGCGCCTGTCTGCGGATCGATGCAGTGCAGCCGGCCGGAGTTCTCGTTGTAGAGCTGCAGCAGAATCCGGTCGCCCGCTGGATCCTTGTGCAGCACCGGCGACGCCCCGGTGCCAAACTGGTTTTGGATCGGCTGCGGGCCGAAATTCCGACGCCAGCGTTCGGTGCCGTCGTGATCAAGGGCCACGAGCGTGCCGGTGCCGCCAAAAAAGGCGAAGACCGTGTCGGCTGATGCGCAGGGCGTTTCGGTGGCGTAGGTATTCGAGGCATGCTTGGCGAACGCCGGCACCGCCTCCACGATTGTCTTTGACCAGAGGATCTTGCCGTCGGCCGGATCGAGGCAGAGCACCCGCCATTGCACCGGATCCTTTGGCGTCGACGCCATGCCCCAGGTGGAAAACGACATCACGCCGCCCATGCCGCTGGGATTGTCGGCATTGGTGCCGACGGCGGTGGTCAGAAAGATCCGGCCACCGGCGACGACCGGCTGCGACCAGCCGGCACCGGGGATCGGAGTCCGCCAGGCCATGTGCTCGGTATTGCTCCACTCGGCTGGAACCGTTGCCTCGGAAACAAGGCTCTGGGCAGTGCCGCCGCGAAACTGCGGCCACTCGTCAGCTACGGTGACACCGCTCACGATCAGGCTGAGCATCGTCCCGAGAAGAAGTCTCGACCGCATGAGCATTCCTTTCCTGTACGAAGCGTGACAGACCTCCTGCGGCGTCATTCTACGAGTGCCACTCGCGTTCCGACGACCGCAGTTTTCCAGTGGATGGCCGCGGGCCGCTTCCGGGTAGACTTGACTCTCCAGACACCACATGACCGCATCCCCCCGTCCACTCCTGCCCGCCGATCTGCCCGTGGCCGAAGTCCTCGGCGATGTGGTCGCGGCGTCGCGGAGCGGAGCCGTGGTCGTCACAGCGCCCCCCGGCTCTGGCAAGACGATGCTCGTGCCGGCCGCCATTCTCGACGATCTGCCGCCACCGGCGCGGCTCATCCTGCTGCAGCCCCGCAGGCTGGCGGCTCGCTCAGTGGCCCACCAGATTGCTCGGCTCCGCGGCGTGCCCCTCGGTGGGGAGGTTGGCTACCAGGTGCGATTCGACGCCCGCGTCAGCCGCGACACACGGCTCGTCGTCGAGACCACCGGCATCATGCTTCGCAGGCTGCTCGGCGACATCATGCTCGATTCAATCTCGGCGGTCGTGCTCGACGAGTTTCACGAACGGACGATCGAGATGGACCTCGTGCTTGGCCTGCTCGTTCGTCTGCGGCAGACGCTCCGGCCCGATCTCCGCATCATCGTGATGAGCGCGACGCTCGCCGCCGAGCCGGTGGCACGCTTGCTCGGTACGGCCGCCGATCAGCCCGGCCGCACGGAGAGCCTCTGCCCGATCATCTCGGCTCACGGCCGACTCTTTCCGGTGGAGGTGCGGTTTTCACGCCGAGGCGAACAGCGTGACCTCGTCGAGATGGTCACCGCGGCCGTGCCCGAGGCCCTCCGCGCCACGACCGGCCACGTGCTCGTCTTTCTGCCGGGCGTGGGCGAGATCATGCGGTGCGAGCGGGAATTGTCCGCTGCCGCCGAGCGGCAGGGTCATGCGGTGCTCACGCTCTTCGGGGACATGCCGCCCGAACAGCAGGACCACGTGCTCACAGACGTGGGCCGCCGCAAGATCATCCTCGCCACCAACGTCGCCGAAACCTCCCTGACGATCCCCGGGATCACCGCCGTGATCGACTCCGGTCTGGCCAGGCAACTCCGCGTGTCGCCGGCCACGGGGCTGCCCCGACTGGAGCTGGTGCCAATCTCGCAGGCCTCGGCGGAACAGCGGGCCGGTCGCGCAGGCCGTACGGGGCCAGGCATCTGCTGGCGGCTCTGGGACGAGTCCTCGCACCACCAGCGTCCCACCGCCGAGACGCCCGAGGCGGTCCGCGGCGATCTGGCGGCCCCCCTCCTTCATCTGCTCACTGTCGGTGAACACCGCGACTTTCCCTGGCTCGACCAGCCGCCGGTCGACAGCGTCGAGAATGCCCGTAGGCTCCTGCACCAACTCGGCGCCATCGAACCAGGAACCGCCACGACAGACGATCGCGTGACGCCGCTCGGGATCGAACTGGCAAGGCTTCCGGCACATCCTCGGTTGGCCAGGCTCCTGCTGGCGGGCGTCCGACACGGCGTGCCCCGGGAGACGGCGATCGCCGCAGCGCTGCTCTCCGAGCGGGATCCATTCCGAGCGGGCAGCCATGGAGGCAAGGGGCCGCGGGACAGGCTCAGCGTGCGGATTCGGTCGGATGTCGTCGATCGTGTGGCCGCGATCAAGGCCTTTCATGCCGGGCAGCCTCCAGGCCAGACCGATCTTGAACTCCATCCCGGTGGTGCGCACAACGTGCTGCGCGCTGCTGAACAGCTCCAGGGTCTGGTCGACATGCAGGTGGCGGCGGCTCCGTCAGACCCCGAGGCAGCCCTCATGCAGGCACTGCTCGAGGCCTTTCCCGATCGACTCACGCGGCTCCGACCAGGCGCGCAGGATCGCGGCACGATGGTCGGGGGTCGGGGCGTTCGTCTCGACGGGGGCTC
>CANETO010000012.1 GCA_947440895.1 Planctomycetaceae bacterium
CAACATGATGGCATCGAACACTTCACGGTGGGCCAGCGGCACGGGCTCAAGCTGGCCGTGGGCCGGCCGCTCTACGTCGTGCGGATCGAGGCAGACACCTGCCGGGTCGTGGTGGGTGGCCGAGAGGACGTCCCCCAGACGGAACTGGTGGCGGGCGAGGTGACCTGGATCGAACCCGTGCCCGACGAGCCATTTGAATGTCTCGTCCAGTGCCGGGCCCAGCGGGGACCGGCACCGGCGGTGGTCACGGTGCGAGAGCCCGGCCGGTTTTCTGCGCGGTTCACCGGGGGCCCCGAACGCTCGCCAGGCCCGATCTCTCCCGGCCAGCCGGCCGTCTGCTACGCCGGCGACCGCCTGCTCGGCGGCGGCTGGATCGAGGGCTGACCGACCCACGGATGAAGCCGGCCTCCGCTGGACGAGCCGGGGGTCGGCGGAAGCCGAAGCGAGTCGGCGTATCCTCGCCTCGAGCCGGAGGCTTTCACCGCCCCCGGCGGCTTGGGCCGCTCGACCTTGGTTTGTCACATCTTGCCAACGCGGTGGCACGGCCCGGGTTCCCGAACTAGGCTGGCAGAACTTCCAGTCCTGACCCCCCTCCCCGAATCGCGAGACTCCCGTGAACGAACTCCCTGCCTCGCTGCCGATGCCGATCCTGTTGGGAGCGGGCCTCGTGCTTGGCCTGTTTGCCCTGACGATGCTCCTCCTTATCTTCAACTATGGGCAGCTCTGGTTTCAGGCGTACTGGTCGAAGGCGCCGGTCCGGTTCCTGGAACTGCTCGGCATGAGCCTGCGGAAGGTCAATGCGCGGACGATCGTTCAGGCCCGGATCATGGCCACGCAGGCGGGACTCGGTCCCGATTTCACTGCGCGACGACTGGAGGCGCACTATCTCGCCGGTGGTGACGTGCCCCGCGTGATCCGTGCGCTGATCGTGGCCCACCGTGCCGATCTTGACCTCGACTTCGACCGCGCCTGTGCGATCGATCTCGCCGGCCGCGACGTGCTCGACGCCGTCCAGACGAGCGTCAATCCCAAGGTGATCGACTGCCCCGACACCGCCAGCGGCAAGTCGACGCTGTCGGCCGTCGCCAAGAACGGCGTCGAACTCAAGATCCGGGCCCGCGTGACGGTGCGGACGAATCTCCAGCAACTGATCGGTGGGGCCACCGAGGAAACGATCATCGCACGGGTGGGTGAGGGGATCATCACGTCGATCGGTTCGGCCACCAGCCACTTCGAAGTCATGGAACATCCCGACACGATCTCGAAGGCGGTGCTGCAGCGTGGGCTCGATGCCCAGACGGCGTTTCAGATCGTGTCGATCGACATCGCCGACATCGAGGTCGGGGAAAACATCGGCGCCCGCCTGCAGGCGGATCAGGCCGAGGCCGACACCCGAGTGGCCCGGGCCAAGGCCGAGGAGCGGCGGAGCGTTGCCATTGCCCGCGAGCAGGAGATGAAAGCGTCGACGGCAGAGAATCGCGCCCGGCTGTTTCAGGCGGAGGCGCTCGTTCCCCAGTCGATCAGCGATGCCTTCCGTGCCGGCCGGGTGCAGACCCAGAACCCCACGGTCAGCCCAAGCCCGGCGTAAAGCCAGACCGCCCAGACGACCGCTCTTCTCGTCGATTCCTGACAGTTCGGGGAATTCGGCCAAACTTTGCCGGCCCGCCGGGCCGATACCTTCTCATCGTGGGAAGCGCGTCAGGACGACGCAGGGCCTCGATGGCCTGTTCACCACCGTCATGGGCCGCGGCCGGCCCCTTTCGTCACCGCCAGCAAGGGAGTGTGGATATGGCCATGCGTCGTCTCCGTGTCTATTCGGGCCCCGAACTCAACCAGCCGAACGTGTCGGTGGTGGAGCAGTCCCGCGACCAGAGTGTCCGCATCTCGCTGGGAGAGGTTCTGCCCCTGCTGGCGGACGCCGTGGTGAGCAATCGCACCTGGCTCACCGATTTCAAAGATGACGAAATCTCGATCTCGTCCGATCTGCACGACGTCCTGATGGCCTACCGCCATTTCCGCCGGCCGGTGGCCTGAACGCACGGTTGCCGCGGAGCGACGGGGATCATGAGATGCTAGGGGGCGTTACAGCCAAACACCCCCCTTGCGAGCGTACGACCCTTGAGGCATACTCGGGTCCCGAATCACCGCTCCGCAGACACGCTTTTCATGCCCATACCCGTCAATCTTGCCGATCTGGGACGCCGCGCACGCATCGCTCGTTTGGCCCGCCGCCTCACGCTCGAGGAAGTTGTCTCGCGGGCACAGTTCACGATCAGCTGGCTCTCCAAACTGGAGAATGGGCAGCTGACGCCGTCGCTGGAGGGCCTCGTCAAACTGGCGGAGGTTCTCGAATGCGGTGTCGATACGCTCGTCGAAGGCCTGTCGATCCCGCCGCAGTATGTCGTCATCAAGCACGGTGAGGGACGGATCGAGGCGGCCCGCGACGAGCGAGACGGATACCTGACCGAGAGTCTCGCCGACCAGTGGCGAGACCGCGCCATGAACCCCATGATCGTACACCTCTCTGGTGTGGGCAATCGCCATCGTCCTGACAACCACAACGGCGAGCGGTTTCTGCTGGTGCTCGACGGCGAGGTGAAACTCGAATACGGCGATGAACTGATCCATCTCGGCACGGGGGATAGCGTCTACATCTATGCCGCTATTCCCCACGTCCTGGCACCGGCCGGCCGTGGGACGGCCAAGGTGCTCAGCGTGTCGTACGATCCCAAGCCCGTGGCCACCCCGGCCAGCGGCGGCCGCGTCAGCCCTGGCACAGCTCGCCTTCGCAAGCCCGCGGCGAAGCCGCGGAAACGCTCCCCGGCCCGGCGCGACGGCAGCTGAGAATCGCGACTCCGTGCCAGCCCGCACTGAGCCCTGCATGAGCCCACTCCGGGTCGGCTCCGGGTGCTACACTGCAAAGAGAGCGAGTCCGTGCTCCGTGTGCCACGCTCGGAGTCTCGCTCAATTTTTTCACCGTGGGGGTCCGATCGATGCCGCTGTCTCGCCGTAACTTCGTGGAAACCGCGCTCACCCTCACGGCCGCTGCGCTGGCCGGCCTGCCCTCCTCCGGGGCCACCGGGGCCGAGCAAGAGTCCTCCGGAACGGCCAGACCAGCCAGACCCCTCGAAAAACTCCGCGTGGCCGTGATCGGCGTCAACGGTCAGGGCTCGGCCCATGTCACCCAGTGGCTGGCCACTCCAGAGTGCGACCTGGTGGCGATCTGCGACTGTGACCCTTCCGCCTACGTGCGAATGTGCGAGAAGCATTTCAAGGACGCGTTGCACCCGCCGGCCTACGTGCAGGATGTCCGCCGCCTTCTCGATCGCACGGACATTGACGCCGTCTCGATCGCCACGCCCAACCACTGGCATGCCGTGATGGCCGTCTGGGCGATGCAGTCGGGCAAGGATGTCTATGTGGAAAAGCCTTGCAGCCACAACGTCGAAGAGGGCCGCGTGCTGACGCAGTGGGCGCGGAAGCTCGGCCGGATGTGCCAGATGGGCGTGCAGAGCCGCAGCATGACCGGCATGCGGGAAACGCTCGACTTCGTGAAGAGCGGCCAGATCGGTGACGTGAAGGTGGCACGCGCCATCTGCTACCGCAACCGGCCGAGCATCGGGCTGGTCGACACGCCCGCGCCGCTGCCACCCGGCCTCGACTTCGACCTCTGGGCAGGCCCAGCTCCCGCGGTGGTGCCGACACGACAGCGGCTGCACTACGACTGGCACTGGAACCAGATCACCGGCAACGGCGATCTCGGCAACCAGAATCCGCACGAACTCGACAAGGCACGCTGGGGCCTCGGCAAGCAGGAGTTGCCCAAGCGGGTCGTCAGCGTCGGCGGCCGGCTCGGCTACATCGACAATGGCGACGTCGCCAACAGCCAGGTGACTCTCTTCCAGTGGGACGACGCCCTGCTCATCTCCGATGTCCGCGGGCTGCCGATCAAGTCGCCCGTCACGTTCGGCCTCAAGAAAGGCGGCCCGTTCATCAAGGCCTGCAACATCTGGTATGGCACGAAGGGCTTTGCCGTCGGGCCAAGCTACGCCTCCGGCGCCGCCTTTGACTACGACGGCAATGAACTCGGCGCCTGGTCGGGGGGCAAATACCAGCATCACTTCGCCAATTTTGTGAAGGCGATCAGGAGCCGCAACCACAAAGATCTCCACCTCGACATCGAGGACGGCCATCTCTCAAGCGCCCTGGCGCATCTGGGCAACGTGTCGTGGGCGCTCGGTCAGACGGTGTCCCCCGGCACGCGACCAACGCTCGCGGCGAGCGACCAGCATGTGATCGACACCTGGGACAGCTTCGAGGCCTATACCCGGGAGAGCGACGTCGACTTCACTACCACAAAGCTCACGCTCGGTCGTGAACTCACGATCGATCCCAAGACCGAGCGGTCGACCGACGCCGAGGCCAACCGCCTCTTCACCCGTGACTACCGCAAGGGCTTTGAGCTGCCACGGGTGTAGAGGGGGGTGGCCGGCGGCAGGAGCAGCTGCCAGAACTCCACGTCGAGCCAGCGGCCGAACTTGAAGCCGGCCTCGCAGACGGTGCCGCAGTGGGCGAAGCCGCGTTGTCTGTGGAGCCCGATGCTCGCCGTGTTGGTGGCGTCGATCACCCCCACCATCATGTGCAGGTTCCCCGCAGTAGCCTCTTCGACCAAGGCCGAAAGCAGCATGCGGCCGAAGCCGTGCCGCCGGAACCGGGCATCCACGTAGACCGAGTGCTCGACCGAATACTGGTAGGCGGGAAACGCCCGAAATGGTCCCCACGTGGCAAACGCGGCGAGCACGCCCGGCCCTGCCTCGATCCCGAGCACCGGCAGACCTGCAGCCTGCTTGGCGGCCCACCACGCGGCCATCGTCTCGGAACTCCGGGGCTCATACTCGTAGAGCGCCGTCGTGTGCAGGATCTCGTGATTGTAAATGCCACGAATAGCCTCCAGGTGCTCCGGGCCGCAGTGGATCACGGTGTGCCGTCGCCCCAAAGCATCCAGTTCAGCCATGACGCCGCACCGCTCTTGGGGGTGGTGTGAGGAGCGACACGACGACGAGCACGAAAAATCCCAGCGGGATCGTCACGAGTCCGGGCTGGCTGAAGGGCACGATCGACGCCTCGCGACTCCATCCGTAGACCTTTTCGAAGGTGTCGGCCGAAAGCAGGATCCAGGCCAGCGACGAGAGCATGCCCACCGTCACAGCCGCCACGATCCCCTGCTTGGTCGTCCGCGGCCAGAAGAGCAGCATGACGAGCGCAGGCAGATTGGCGCTGGCGGCGATATTGAAGGCCCAGCCCACCAGGAAGCTGACGTTGAAACTGCGAAAGAGGATGCCGAGTGCCATTGCCACGATTCCCAGGACAACGGCGGCGATCTTGCCGCACCGTACCTTCTCGTGGTCGGTCATCGGGATACGGAGCACGTTCTCCACGAGGTCGTGGGCGACCGCGCCGCTGCCTGCCATGATCAGGCCGCTCACGGTACCGAGCACGGTGGTGAAGGCGATCGCGGAAATGATCGCGAAGAGGGTGGTGCTAAAGGATTTCGCCAAGAGCGGGGCCGCCATGTTGGTGCTCGTGGGATCGAGGGCGCCGCTGGTCATCGCGCCGAGTCCCAGATAGAGCGTGAGCACATAGAAGGCGCCGATCGCGGCGATCCCGACGACGGTACTCTTGCGGGCCGCGGCAGCGTCCTTGACGGTGTAGTAGCGGATGAGGATGTGCGGCAGCGAGGCCGTGCCGCAGAAGAGCGCGAGCATCAGGCTGGCAAAATCAAGTCGGTCGGCGAGCTTTCCGGTGGTGAGTCCACGAAAATAGCCGCCTGGCTTGAGCAGGTCGGAACCCTTGCGTTCGACCGGCGTGAACGTGGTGTGCGTCCCGGCTTGGTCGGTGTGCTTCGTGCTCGACCAGGTCACGATCGTCGAGTCTTCGAGCACGCTCAGGTATTCCAGGGGACGGAGCGGCCCGGTGGCGGTCTTTCCGGCGTATCGGGCAGGGAGCGAAGCGAGTGTGCCGACCGGTCGGAGGTCGTGCTCCTCGGTCTGCGGCCTGCCGTCGACGAGCACCCGGCCGTCGGGCGTGACCGTCCGCACCTGCGGCGTGAGATCGGCGGCGGCGCCCGTGCCGACCGAGAGGCCGCGGTTCAAGATCATGGCGACGAGGATGCCGCAGAAGAAGACGAGCAGCGAGCCCTTGATGAACTGCACCCACGTGGTCGAGACCATCCCCGCGGTGACCACGATCATCGTGACGGCCACCCCCACCAGGATCACGCCCGCGGTGTGTGGCAATCCCAACAGCGGGACGATCAGATCACCCGCTCCGACCATCTGCGGAATGAGATAGAAGATGCTCACGACCAGCGTCGAGATCGCCACGGCCAGCTTGATACCGCGGCTGTTGAACCGGCTGTCGAGGGCATCGGCAAAGGTGAATTTCCCGAGCGCCTTGATCGGCTCCGCGATCACAAACAGCGCCACGATCCAGCCGGCCAGGAAGCCAATCGAATAGAGGAAGCCGTCGTAGCCGTTGAAGGCGATCATTCCACAGATGCCGAGAAAGGAGGCGGCTGAGAGGTAATCGCCTGCGAAGGCGATGCCGTTGACGAACCAAGGGATCTCGCCATGGGCGGCATAGTAGCCCTGGGCAGACTGCCCCTTGCGGCCCAGATAGAACGACAATCCGACGACACTGAGCACGAACGCGGCAAAGATCGCGATCGCGACGGGGGACGACTCGTAGAGCATCGGCCAGAATTCCTTTCGCGCAGACGTTCGCCGAGGATGTATCAGCCGCGGGGCGGACCGCCGCGCTCAACAGTCCGGCAGGCGATCATGTAGACGATCGCCAGCAGGAACGCCCCCGCGATCAGTCCCATCCCGTAGGCGATAGCGAGATTCACGCCGCCGAAGGGACGCTGCGAGAGCAGGTCGGGGCGGAACAGGACGAGCCCGATGAAGCCGCCATAGAGCAGCACGTAGATCCAGAAGAGCGTCAGGCCGATGCGGCTCGTGCCGCGGTCGTCGCGGGACGATTTCCTCGACTCCTCTCCGGCCATGCTTGCCTCCCCAGGTGGTGGGACACCGCGAACGCGGCTTCAAAACCGACGAGTGTAGCAGCACCGCCGCCGCCGCGGGCTACGACGCATCTCTACGGAGTGGCTTCGAATCCCGGGCGGGCTTCTTCCCGAGGCCGTTGAGCGGCTCGGTCCGCCACCAGCCGGGCCCCTCGGCATCCTCTCAGCGTGAAGCTTCGGGTCACCTTGCTTTATTCAGCGACGCCCGTCCCCGTGACGTGTCGAGTGAGTCGCCGACAGCCTGCTGGGCGGCCCTCAGCCGGGCCTCCAGATCGGCACGGCGGCCTACCTCCCCCGAATCATCCGCAAGATTTACCCGTTCATCGGAATCGTTCTCCAGATGGAAGAGCTGCGTTTTACCGGCCTGCGGATAGACGAGCAGTTTCCAGTCCGGCGCGACCAGCGCCCGCTGCACATTGCCGTAGGCCAAGATCAGTTCGTCACGGACGCCCGGCTGCTGATCGCGGAGCACCGGCGCAAGACTCTTGCCTTCGCTTTGGTCCGGCGCGGGCACGCCGGCCAACTCCCCCACCGTGGCCGTGAGGTCAAAAAGATAGCAGAGAGCGTCGGTACGCATGCCGGCCGGCACACCCGGCCCAGCAATCACAGCAGGCGAACGCATCGAGTGCTCGTAGAGGTTCTGCTTGCCGAGCAGGCCGTGGCTGCCAAGCGCCAGGCCGTGGTCGCTTGTGAAGAGAATGATCGTGTCGTCAAGCCGGCCTTTCGCCTCAAGCGCCGCGATCACACGGCTGATCTGCCCGTCCATGCCTTCGATGCAGGCATAGTAGTCGGCCAGGGCCGCCGAGATCCGTTCCCGCGTCCGCGGCCACTCCAGCAGTTTTTCATCTCGAATTTTCAATTCGCCATTGTCGAACGGATGCTCGGGCAGGAAGTTTTCCGGCGGCGGCGGCTCGCGACCGGCATACTGCTCCCGAAACCCATCGGGCGGCTGCCGCGGATCGTGCGGTGCGGTGAACGCCACCCAGGCGAAGAACGGCTCGTCGCCGAGGCTCTGGACGAAGGCCTCGGCCGCGTCGCCAAAGAGTTTCGAGGAGTGCGTGCGGGATGGTTCCGTCTTCACGGGCTGGCCGTGCCCGGTGAACGACACCACGGGCACGCCGAATTGGTCGTGCATGCCCCCCAGAAACACGCTGCTTCCCTCGGCAAAACAGCGGCTGGCCGACTCGGTCCCGTTGTGCCACTTGCCCGTGATGAAGGTGCGGTACCCGGCCCGATCGAAGGCCTCGGGCCACGTGTCGCAGCCGTGGAGCTGCTCGTCGATCCGGAAGAGTGACCGGCCGGAGAGCATCATCGCGCGGCTGGGCACGCAGACCGCCCCCTGCATGCTTCCCATACAGTAGGCCCGGTCGCACACCGTGCCCCGCGCGACGAGCGCATCGAGGGCCGGTGTCCTGATCGCTGAATTCCCCAGCGCGTGGATCGTGTCGGCCCGCTGGTCGTCGCTGAGGATCACGAGCACGCTCGGCGGCCGCTTTCCCGGCCGGTTCGTGGCCGGTTGTCCGGGTTCGGCAGCCACCACGGTGGCGGTCAACCACAGCGCCACGAGTGGCCCCAGAAGCGACGACGAATTGGCACACATGCGACTGACTCCCTCACTTGGCCGGCACAAGCACGTCAAGCAGGTAGTCCAGCGCCGTCGCATGCTCGACATGGGCCGCATCGGGATAGACGAGTTCGCAGGGCACGCCCGCTTCGTCAAGCCGCTCCTTCAGTTTCACACCGAAGTTGGCCGAGTGGGTCGGATCCTTCTGCTCCTGCCCGAGTGCCGGCGGAGCTTTATAGAAGAGGTAGACCGGCGGATCGTCTGCCGACACGAGCGCATACGGGGAATACTGGTTGATCACCGGTAGCAGCCGGTCGCGGGCCGCGAGGAACTCGGCGAACTGCGTGTCCCGCCGCTTGGGGCTCTCCATAAAACCGAAGGCATGCCCGCCGTAGCGGCTGTTGGGAGTCCACTCCTGCATCTGCATAGGGTCGAGCGTGGTCTGGGCACCGGTCACCGCGGCGGCCATGAGCCGCGTCGACTCCCGCGCCACTGGATCGCTACTGGTGGGATCGGCCATGTCGTCGTGGAATGCCAGCCACAGGCTCGAACAGGCGCCGGCCGAACCGCCGCTGGCGACGATGCGGGCCTTGTCAACGTGCCACTCGGCGGCCTTACTGCGGACGGTCTGCAGGGCCCGCGCGGCATCCGTAAGCGGCGCCTTCACCGGCGGGTCGATCTGCTCCGCCATGGCCTCGCTGATGAACCGGTATTCAATCGATACCACGGACATTCCGGCCGCGAGCAGTGTCGGCTGCATGCCAGTCAGACCACCGAGCCGATCGCCGCCCTGCCAGCCGCCGCCATGGATGAAGAAGAGCAGGGGCGCAGGCGCCGCGGCCGTGGCCCGCGGCGACTTCCAAAAATGAAGCACCTGCTTGGGATGCGGGCCGTAGGAGACGTCAGACAAGGTCGGTGGCGGGTTGGACTGCTGCTCATAGGCCAGCTTGAACGGATTCTCGGCAGGACCGTCGACATTTTCATTGACCAGATCGGGCTGCACGCTCTTCCACCAGCGGTCGTACTCGGCCGCAAGGCGGGCCACGACCTCCGGATGCCGTTTCGCCAGGTCGTTCGTCTCACCGGGATCGGCAGCGACGTCGTAGAGTTCCCAGCCGTCGGCCGTGTTCTTGACGTTCACGAGGCTCCACTTCCCCATCCGGATCCGGCACTGGCGGTAGGCGGTCTCGGCCACCTTGCCACGGTCCCATCGACCCAGGTGCGTGAACAGCGGCCGGTCCGGCCACGGAGCCTTTGCATCGCGAAGCAGTGGCACGAGGCTTCTGCCTTCGACCTTGGCGGCGACATCGGCAGGGATCGCGACGCCAGCCACTTCACAGAGCGTCGGCAGCACATCGATAGGCGCCGTCACGGCCGGCACATCGACACCCGCCGGTAGCGTGTCCGGCCACCGCCAGAAACTCGGCACCCGGGTGCCACCGCGATAGGCCGTGCCCTTCATCCCGCGCATCCCGGCATTGAATACCCGGGCGCCGGTGGCTGTGCCATTGTCGGTCGTGAACACGACGAGCGTGTCGTTGGCCAGGCCCCACTCGTCGAGCTTCCGCATCAGCCGGCCGACGTTCGTGTCGACGTTTTCGATCATGCCGTAAAACTTGGCGATCTCGGCCCGCTGCCGTGGATCCTTCACGCCCGCGGCCTCGAGCTTCGCGAGATACGGCGTGTCGGAGCCTGGCGGACAGTCGAGGGGCCCGTGCGGGGCGTTCGGCGTCACATAGCAGAAGAACGGCGTGCCCGACTTCCGGCAGGTGTCGATCCATTCGAGTGCGGCATCGAAGAAGACGTCGGTGCAGTAGCCCTTGGTCTTCACGAACGTGCCATCGCTGCGGATCGCCGGATTGAAGTACGAGTTGCCCGGCGCGTCACCACAGGAGCCCGGGAAAGTCTGCCCGATGCCACCGCCACCGTGGATGAAGACGCGATCGAAGCCACGTCGTCCCGGCTGATACGCATCCTCGTCACCCAGGTGCCATTTGCCGAAGATACCGGTTGCGTAGCCCGCGGGCTTGAGCAGCTCTGGCAGTGTCGTGGCCGTGAGACCCAGCCGTTCGCGTTCGTGAAGCGTGTGGGTGACGCCGGAGCGGAACTCGTGCCGGCCGGTCATGAGAGCGGCCCGCGTCGGCGAGCAGGTGGGGCTCGCATGGAACTCGGTCAGCCGGACGCTCTGCGCATGGAGCCGGTCCAAGTGCGGCGTGCGGATGATGGCGTTGCCGTGGGCCGCGATATCACCGTAGCCCTGGTCGTCGGTCATCACGTAGATGATGTTGGGCCGCTTGGCGGGGACGACCGCCGCCGCAGGCTGTTCCGGTGCCGTCGGAGCGTCGCTGGCGGCAAGCGTCCGACACTCGGCGGCGATCCGCTCCCAGGCCGACTCCAGTTCCGCCACGCGGGTCGGCTCACGGGCGGCGAGGTTCGTCGTCTCGCAGCGGTCCTTGGCCAGATCGTAGAGCTCCCAGGGCGTGCCCTTGGCCGCGACGAGCTTCCAATCGCCAACGCGGACCGCACGGTTCCCCTCATGGCACCACCAGAGGCTGTCGTGGGCCGGCGCCGCCGAGGGATCGACGATCGCCTTGGCAAAACTCCGACCCTGCATCGGCGGCACGGGCTTGCCGTCATACTCAGGAGGCGGCGCGACGCCCGCCAGCGCGAGCACCGTCGGCGGGACATCGATCACATGCACCGGCTGCGTCCGGAGTTCGCCGCGTGCCGAACATCCGCGCGGCCAGTGCACGATCCAGGGCGTTGCGATGCCCCCCTCGTGGACCCAGGTCTTATGGCGGCGAAAGGGAGTGTTGGCACAGCTCGACCAGCCTGGGCCGAGACAGAGAAACGACTTTCTCGATCCCGGTGAAGCCAGCGGATCGTGCCCCTCGCCGCGGACCATGATCTCGGCCGAGGCGCCGTTGTCGCTGGCAAAGAGCACGAGCGTGTCGTCAAACGCGGCCATGACTTTGAGCTGCGCGAGAATCCTGCCAACCTGCTGGTCCATGCTCTCGATCATCGCCGCATGGATCGCCATTTTTTCAGACTGAAACGACTGCTGCGCGGGCGTGAGCTCCGTCCAGGACACGGGACGATCGATCTCTCCCGGCCCGAGAATTTTGAGCGCGTCGGGAAAGGGATACGGCGGACCAACCTCCCGCTCCATCGCCGCCGGCGGTGTCGTCACGATGCCGAGCGATTTGAGACGCTCGACCCTCGCCTGCCGCACGGCATCCCAGCCGTCCCGGTAGCGGTCGCGGTATTTGGCGATCAGCCCCGGCGGCGCATGGAGCGGAAAGTGCGGCGCCGTGAATGACACGTCATGAAAGAACGGTTTTCCCGCATGGTCCCGCGCATGGTCGGCCAGGCACTTGACCGCGTGGTCACCAATGGCCGTTGTCGCATAGAAATCGGCCGTGACCGGCACCTGGTGCCCATCCTCAACAATGCCCGTGGCAGAGAAATAGTTGTTGTCTCCTCCCGTCACGTCGAGCGACCGCTCGAATCCCTGCGACCGCGGGTCGCCGTCGACATGCCACTTCCCGGAGTGATAGCTCCAGTAGCCCGCTGGCTTGAGCAGCTCCGGCAGGAGCCTCGCCCAGTCGGGACGCTTCTGCTGGCCGCCGCCACTCCCTTCCGGCAGCGCATCGCGGCGGATCGCCTGCGGGTAGGAGCCGGTGAGGATCGCACTGCGGGTCGGCCAGCAGCGAGCGGTGTTATAGCCTTGTGTGAACCGCAGGCCGCCAGCCGCGAGGCTGTCGAGGTGGGGCGTGTCGATCTCGCTGCCGTAACAGCCAAGATCGGAATAGCCGAGATCATCGGCCAGGATCACGACCACGTTGGGCGGCGCCGCCACGGCGGCCACACCACTGGCCACGGCCAGTGCGATCGCGAGGAGCCACGGGAACACACGATGAGAACGTACGAATGGAGTCATGGCACGGCACTCACTTGGGGCGTGAACCACCGCATCTCCGCATCGAGGGCCTGTACCGTGGCGGCATGATCGGGCCGGTCGGCGAGGTTCACGAACTCGTGCGGGTCGGTGTTGTGGTCATACAGTTGGCGGCCAGCTTCGCCGCCATTCCAGACGGTGTATCGCCAGCGGCCGCTCCGCATGCTCACGCCGCGAACATCGCGATGCTGCACCTCCGTGAAGGCCGGCCTCGCAGTCCAGGCGGCTGCATCAGCGCCACCGGCCCGCACGAGCGGCGCGAGGCTGCGGCCATCGACCCCGGCAGGCAGCGGCACGCCCGCCAGATCGCAGAGCGTCGGCAGGACGTCGACGAGTTCGACGGTCTGCGGAGCCGTGACACCCGCCCGGCCCCCAGGCAGCGCGACAACCAGCGGCACGCGGCTGCTCTCCTCGAAGAGGCTGCGCTTCTGCCAGAGTCCGTGCTCGCCGCGGTGGTAGCCGTGGTCACTCGTGAACACCACGATCGTGTTGTCACGCAGCCCGACCCGGTCAAGGGCGTCGAGCACGATCCCCACCTGCGCATCGACAAACGACACGCTGGCCCGGTAGGCCTGCACCGCCTCGCGGCCGAGGTCGCCGGTGAGCCTGCGCTCCTCCGGCTTGCGACTCGCGATCGCCGGCGGCGGCACTCTGGCATCGTGCTCCAGCGGCACCTCTGGAAGCTGCACACCGGCGAGTGGGTGCTTCTCATACCAGGGCTTTGGCGCGACGTAGGGCGTATGCGGCCGATAGAAGCCAACGGCAAGGAAGAAGGGGGATTGCTGCCGCGCATATCCTTCGAGCAGGGCGACCGCCCGGGCCGCGGCGATGCCGTCAGTCTGCTCCGCATCGGTGCCATCCGCCGCCAGCCAGCTCACCGTGCCGCCAAACTGGCCTGGCTCCAGCGAAAAGATTTTCGGCTCATCGGCGACGTCGCGGCCCTTGGGATTGAAGACCGCGTCCCAGCTCGGCGGATCGTCGAGGCCGCTGGTGCCGATCTGCGCCGGCACGCCGTAGTGGTAGAGCTTGCCGATCCGCTCGCTCCGCCAGCCCGCCTGTTTGAACGCCTGCGGGAGCGTGACGATCGTGGGGTCGATATCGCGAAAGTGCGTCTTGTTGTCGCG
>CANETO010000013.1 GCA_947440895.1 Planctomycetaceae bacterium
GGTCGGACTCGCCGGCGAATCACTGGTCGAGGCAAGGCAACTCCCTGCCCTCGTTGCCGGGCTGCACTCGCTCCGCAGCATGCAGGGGAAACTCTGCAACACGGTCGCAGCACTCGAAGAATGGCACCGTGGAGCCAGCCTTCAGGATCCCGTCGCATCGACGGCGCTGCTGAGCATCCTCCGCGAACAGGCCGGCAGTGTCCTCGCTGGGCTCTCCCAGCGGTGCGAGGAATTTGCCAGCCTTGCCGGGCGGAACGAAGACCTCTCCGGCCGGTTGCACCACGAGGTCATCTCCAGCCGGATGCGGCCGCTCGCCGAATGCATCCGCGGCTTTCCGCGACTGGTCCGCGATGTCGCCCGATCGCTCGGCAAGCAGGTGCGACTGGAGGTGCGCGGTGAGCAGACCGGGGTCGATCGCGACATTCTCGACAAATTGGAGTCACCGCTCTCCCATCTGATCCGTAATGCCCTCGACCATGGCATCGAATCGCCCGACCGCCGTGTGGCCGCCGGCAAGCCGCCTGTCGGCACGATCCTCCTGGAGGCGCGGCACCGGGCCGGTGCTTTGACGATCACGATCACAGACGACGGCGAGGGCATCGACATCGAGCGGCTCCGGGCGAAGACCGTCACCAGTGGCCTCGTCGCCGGCCCGCTTGCTGACCAGTTGTCGGAGCAGGAACTGCTGGAGTTTCTGTTTCTCCCAGGATTCTCCACCAAGGATGTGGTCACGGAGATCTCCGGCCGCGGCGTGGGCCTCGACGCCGTGCATCGCATGGTGAAAGCGGTCGGCGGCAGCGTGCGGGTGGCCACGCAGCCCGGCCGGCAGACGGTCTTCACGCTCCAGGTGCCGATCACGATGTCGGTGATTCGCGCATTGCTGGTCGACATCGGCGGCGAACCGTACGCCTTTCCGCTCACCCGCATCGACCAGATCCTGCGCTGCCAGCACGCCGATATCCGCTCCGTCGAGGGAAGGCAGTATGTCGATCGCGGCGGGGTCTCGATCGGTCTCGTCCTGGCCCCGCAAATCCTCGGCCTCGAACCGTCCGCCCCGCCGCCGTCAGCCGACGCCCTGTCGGTGGTGGTCATCAGTGATCACGGCCAGCAATTCGGCGTCATCGTCGACGCGTTTCTCGGTGAGCGCGACCTTGAGGTGCGTCCGCTCGACCCGCGGCTCGGCGCGGTGCCCGACATCAACAGTGCGTCACTCCTCGAGAACGGCGACCCGGTGCTCATCATCGACGTCGAGGATCTGGTGCGTTCGATCGACACGCTGCTGACGGGACGGCGGTTGAAGCGGGTGGAATATGTCCCCACCCCAGAACAGCCAAGCCGTCGCAAACGCATCCTCGTGGTCGACGATTCCATCACCGTGCGCGAACTTGAGCGGCAATTGCTTCTGTCGCATGGTTTCGCCGTCGAGGTGGCAGTCGATGGAATGGACGGCTGGAATGCCCTTCGCGAAGGACAGTACGATCTCGTGGTCAGTGACGTCGACATGCCGCGCCTGGATGGCATCGGATTCGTCTCGCTGATCAAGGCAGACCCAGAACGCAAGGACATCCCGGTCGTGATTGTGTCGTACAAGGATCGCGAGGAGGATCGGCTCCGCGGCCTCGAGGCCGGCGCGAACCGTTACCTAACCAAGGCGAGCTTCCATGACGAGACGTTCCTCCAAACGATCGTCGACCTGATTGGCGAGCCGACCGACTGAACCGCTGCAACCTGAACCGCTGCAACCGCCCACCTGGAATGAGGGAGACCAAAACCCTTGAGAATTGCCATCGTCAACGACGTGCGGGCTGCCAGCGAGGCGCTGCGCCGCGTGGTGAGCAGCCTGCCCAGCCACACGGTGGCCTGGATCGCAGCCGACGGCGTCGAGGCGATCGCCATGACAAAACGCGACCGACCCGACCTGATCCTGATGGATCTGATCATGCCGCACCTCGACGGCGTGCAGGCGACGCGGCAGATCATGGCGTCCACTCCGTGCGCGATCCTCGTGGTGACCGCCACGGTGAGCGGCAACATCTCGCTCGTGTACGATGCGATGGGCTTCGGTGCTTTGGACGCAGTCGACACTCCCACGCTGGGGCCGACAGGCGAGTTGACGGGCGCGGCGGCGCTCCTTGAAAAAATCTCGACCGTCGCCAAGCTCCTGGGGACGTCGACGGATGCCCGCCGGCCCACGCACCCCATCGAGGCCGCGGCCGCTCCACGATTGCTCGTCATCGGCGCTTCAACCGGCGGTCCCAAGGCGATCGCCGACCTGCTGCAGCCCCTGCCGCGGGACTGGCCGGTGGCGGTCGTCGTCGTGCAACACGTCGACGTCGCGTTTTCGCAGGGACTCGCCACGTGGCTTGGCGAACGCACCGGCCAGACCGTCCGCGTGGCCGAGCACGGCGAACGGCCACAGGCCGGTGCCGTCCTGCTGGCGGGCACCAACGATCATCTCGTGCTGACCAAGCACGGCACGCTCGAATACCGCGAGGAGCCACGGGAGATCTTTTTCCGTCCCAGCGTCGACGTGTTCTTTGAAAGTGTGGCCGACCACTGGCGCCAAGCCGGAGTGGCCCTGGTGCTCACCGGCATGGGCCGGGACGGGGCGAAGGGCATGCTCCGACTGCGAACCTCGGGCTGGCATACCGTGGCACAGGACGAGGCCACGAGCGTCGTCTGGAGCATGCCGAAGGCCGCCATCGAACTGGGCGGCGCGTGCCAAGTGCTCGCCATCGATCAGATGCCGCGGGCCATCACGTCACGCCTGACGGCTGGCTGACGCCGTGCTTACGGAATCACGAACCGGAACCGTTGCTCTCCGCAGCGAAAGTAGCAGGTGGGCGTCAGCCCGATGGCGGAGACCGACACCCACAATCCGTTGCGGGTCGTTTCGGAGGTGATCATCCACGTGCCGTCCCGCATCCGCTTGAGCTCGGCATGGCGGCTGGCCAGCAGGGGATCATCGAGTTCGATGTCGGCGCCTCCACCTGTTCGGCCGATCACGATCCTATCGGACCGCAATGCACACTCAAGCGCCCCAGGCTTCACCGATGCCTCTGCCAGCACCGGCCAGACCGTCTGCGGTAGGTGCATGCCGTCCATCAGATTGGTCTCTCGCCCCACTGTGGGCACCGCATTGGGCTTCAACGGATTTCTGAGCCGAAACCGGCGGGCGCCCAGAATCAGGATGGCGTTTTCGTGCAGCACGGCGCGAACACACCGCACGAACGTGCCATTCACACTGTCGAGGTCGTGCAGATGCCATTGGAAGCCTCCCCGCCATGGAGTGCGGCGAATCTCGGCGTGGGCACCCGAGATCGCGGAGTCGTTGGGGATCTGGACGTCGCCGGAGGTGCGGCCGATCGAGAGTCTTTCCCGCCGCAGCCGCACGTCCTCCCCCTGCTCCATCGAGCCGTCATCCAGCACGGTCAGCACGGGCACCGGCGGCCGCAGGCTGGGCCGAAAATCCTGCAGGTCTTCGGGGGCATACTTCGGCTCACCACTCCGGCCAAAGGCATCCGGCTCAGACACCCATCTCACGATCCGACGGTTGACTGCAAATTCTTCGATGACCGGCGGCAGTTCATGGGCACCGAGCTGTTCATCGTCTTCAAATTTCCCCGACATGCCTCTCCTCCCGTTGCCTGAAGCACCATCGCGCTGCCGGCCGACGTGTGTCTGGCGGTCAGCGGCCGTAGCCCATACCAGCCAATTCTACGACACGTTCGGGGGGCCTGTTCATACCACGCTCGATCAGCCGCATCACTTCCAGCACCGTCCGCTCGGGCCGGAGGTGGTCGGTCGTCGGCAGTCTACCCGTGAGCCCCACCACCTGGACGCCCACGGGCAGGCCCCGGCTATCGTGATCGGTGGCTGCTGCCGCCTGCACGACCCGATCCCGGCTGCGGCCACGGCCCGCCTCCTCGTCCGGTCGCACCCACGTGACCGGCACGGTCCCCGCCGGGAGATCGAGGAGATTGGCCAGCAGGCAGGGCGCCGCCGCCACCAGCAGGCGGGCCGCAGTGCCATGCCGCAGCGCCGGCAGCGCCGACACAGGGCAGACAATGGCGTCATAGGCTGACATCGCAGCCGCAAACCTGGCCGCAAATTCCAGCCGCCGGTCGCAGAGATCGGAAAACGCCGCGGCCTGCCGGGGACCGGTGACCCGGAGGGCCTCCGCTTCGATACCGCCGCCCGCCGCCTGCGAGACAGCCGCCAGCAGCGGCCGCAGCCACGTCGGCAGCCCCGCCAAACGGAGCAGCAGCGCCACCGGCGGCATCGGTCGTGTGCCGGCGAACAGTCGTCGGATGTCGGCACCGCCATCGGCGGAGAGGACGGCGAGGTGCAGCCACGCCGCCTCTGCGGCCAGGCTGCCCTCGAGGCGAACGGTCTCCACGCCCGCCCGGGTGAGTCGATCCACCGCCTCGTGCACCGCCCGCTGAACGGCCCGAGAGGGTTCGAGCGGCCCAGCGTCATCCCACCAGGCGACTCGCAGACCACCGTTTCCGGCATGGTCGCGGCGGCCGGTGGGCATGCTGTCGGCGGTGCATGACGGAGCCGCGACGACCGCTCCGCCCGTCATTGCCTCCAAGGCCCTGGCCAGATCATCGACCTCCCGGGCCAGAAATCCCGCTCGCGGCCTCACGACCGTCAGATGGGGCAGCGTGTCGAAGGCGCCGCCGTCTCCCAGCACGACCGACCGCGGCAGAAATCCAGCGATGCCGCAGGCATGCGCTGGCTGCCGAATGCTCCCGGCGAGATCGGTGCCCACGGCCAGCGGCACCACACCGGCGGCGACCAACGCAGCGTCACCACCACTGGAACCCCCCGGCCCCCGGGCGGCGTTGAACGGATGGTTGGTGCGGCCCCATACCGGGTTGTCGGTCTCGTGGAGATACATCGCCTGGGGAATATTCCCTTTGCCCACGATGATCGCGCCGGCAGCACGCAACCGAGTAACGATCGCTGCATCCGACCCGTCGAGGTCGCCTCGTCGCGATGGAATGCCGAGGCTTGTGACCAGCCCCGCCACGGCAAAGCATTCCTTCACACTCACCGGCACCCCGGCCAGCGGCATGTGGATCGACTGCTCCCGCAGGCGGGACTCCAGCCGTTCCACCTCGGCGTCGGCAGCCACGTGCCGCGGCTGCACCAGAGCGTTCAGGCTAGCGTGCGTGGCACGATGCCGCGCGACGTGGTCCGCCAACACCTCTCTCGGTCGGGCCCGGCCAGAGGCCACGTCATCCGCGATGCTCACCGCCGATGCTGCCACTGCGTTCACCCCCGTGTTGCACAGGCCAGTGGACTGGCCGCCGCGTGTCTGTTCTCCATGCAGCGCCGGCTCACGGCGTTTGCGGCTCGGCCTCAGGCGTCACCACATCATCGGCATCTTCCGGCAGCGGGGCGATCGGCCTCATATCGGCAGCCCAGACGGAACCGCCGTCGAACAAGACGCCGGAAATGACCACGCGGCTCCCGGGGTCTGCCGGCGGAGCCAATCGCGAGATGATCGAAACGCTGCGGTCGCTGCCATCCGCATTCCCTCCGGCGACGACCACCCGCGTGCTCCAGAAGGGGCCGACAGGCCGCGAGCCACCCAGGGTGGCGACCAACGAGATGCCATTGGCCCGGCGTTTCTCGGCCGTGAGCCACATCCGGCCGAGCCTGTCGAGATCCGCCGCGGACGTCTCGCTGATGCAGATCCTGTCCAGGAGATCGGCAGCGGCAGCGGGGGTTCCCCAAAATGGTCGTCCCGAGTCAGCAGCCTTCGTCTCGAGCGTGACGAGTTCCTCGTCCAGCTGAGTAAGTCGCTTGTACCACTCCACCAGCAGCCGATCGCGCGCGGGATCGGCTGGGTCGGACATAGTCGCCAAGTCATCGAACGCCTGCGTTGCCCTCTCCGCTGCCAGTTCCACGCCTGACAGATCGATCGGCGGCAAGGCTGCGGCAGTGGGGCCAACTGGGGCTGGGGCTGGCGGAGTCGCGGAGGCGACATCGGCCACCAGAGCATCGATCCCGGCCAGGGTATCAGACTGGGGCATCGGCGTAGGGCTGAGATCGACCACGACCGGGGCCGCCGGCGCGACAGCATCGAGGGCCGCGATCGTGTCGGGCTCCGCCGCAGGCTGTGGCGCCGCCTCGAGCAGAGGCTCCGCGGGGGCGGCCGGGGCGGCCAGTTCACGAGCATCCGGAACAGGCACGACGGGCTCGGCCACTGCAACGGGCTCAGCTACTGCAACGGGCTCAGCTACTGCAACGGGCTCGGCTACTGCAACGGGCTCAGCTACTGCAACGGGCTCAGCTACTGCAACGGGCTTAGCCACTGCGGGCTGGAGTTTCTGGGGAAGCAGGGATGCCCATGACTCGGGCACCTGGCTCGCAAGTTTGAGCGGATCCTGATGAAGTCCCCACATCAGCGCCGCGTACGTGATCGGCAGGGCCATCAGTCCGCCCACCCCCACACCGATCATCGTGCCGAGACCGCGCCTCTTCTTTCGCGCAGGCACTGGTCCCGATCCTGCACCGGCGGTGGCTGCTGACACCGCCACGGCCGCTGCCAGCGGTATCGAGGCGGGATCATCCTGCGCCGACTCCCCTGCATCGACCCATGGATCGACAGCGACGCTGTCTGCAAACGGAGTCTCATCGGTCAGCACGCCGGCATCGAACGACACGTCATCCGCAGCTGCATCGCGGGTTGGCTCACCAAAAGCAGCACTGTCATCGAGAACATCGGCGGCCGCACCTGTCTCCTCGGCGACCAGTTCGTCGTCGTCATCGTCCAACAGTCCCAGATCAGCCAGCCCCATTTCAGCGTCTGGCGGCGGGAATACGACCAGGGGAATGTCCTCCGCGGCCTCTTGGTCGCCAGGAGCAGAAGCGTCTTCGTCGAGCGGATCGAAAGCGAAGGCGAACTCCTGCGCGTGATCATCGGCGGCATCCGCGCGGCCGTGCTCGGGTTCAGCCCGCGAATCCTGTTCCGGCAGGTGCCGGTCGTCGTCGGTCGTCATTGCTTGCTCCCAACCCGACACCGACTTCGGGGCACACCGCCCCGCACAGCCGCCATCGTGGTTCCCTGTGGTTGTTCCCGGTAGACCGCCAGATCTGCCGATGTCGGAAGTGTGATCGGCGGTCGGGCGAAAGTCTAGCACCGGCCCGACAGCGATCCGAATCGACGGCAGGCCCAGGATTTCCGGGCTACGACTCCGGGTCGACAAGCCCTGCAATCGCCGTCCCGCGGCCCTCACGCGATGCCATGGGCCGCGCCGTATCGCTGCCAGAGGCTCTCCACCAGCCACCGCTCCGACACAGGTTCGCCGCTGGCCTGCTCGACGAGCGCGGCAGACTCGAACTGCCGACCATACGCATGCACGTGACGTCTCAACCAGGCGAGCAGCCCGTCGAATCGGCCGGCGGCGAGGTCTCGGTCGAGTTCGGGCAGAGCGCGACAGGCCGCAGCCATGAGTTGGGCCGCAAAGATGTTGCCCAGAGTGTATGTGGGGAAGTAGCCGATCAGGCCGGCACTCCAATGGATGTCCTGCAGCACTCCCTCCGCATCGGTGGGCGGCCGGAAGCCAAAGTCGCGACTGAAACGCTCGTTCCATGCCTCCGGTAGGTCGGCGACTGTCAGGTCGCCATGCACTACGGCGCGTTCCAGGTCAAACCGCATCATGACGTGGAGGTTGTAGGTCACCTCATCGGCCTCCACCCGGATCAGCGAGGGATGCACAGCCATCAGCGCCTGCTGGACGCTGCCCGCAGTGACGTCGGCCAGACTCTGTGGAAAGGCCGCCTGCGCCATCGGAAAGCACCACTCCCAGAATGCGCGAGACCTGCCGACGAGATTCTCCCAGAGCCGCGACTGCGACTCGTGGATGCCCAGCGACGCCGGCTCCCCTGGTGGTAGGCCATACCATTCGGTTGGCAGCCCCTGTTCGTAGAGACCGTGACCGGCCTCGTGCAATACTCCGTAGAGCGCGGTGGCTAGCGACCCTGCATCCCAGCGAGTGGTGATCCGGCAATCGTGCGGGCCCACCCCGGAGCAGAACGGGTGCTCGGTGGTATCGAGGCGTCCACGCTTGAAATCAAACCCAATCCGGGTGGCGACGTCCCGGACAAACCGCTGCTGATCAGCCACCGGATAGTTCCGACGCAGGACCGCGTCGTCAGGGCGTCGCGTCGATCCAGCACACGCCTGCACGAGGGGCACGATCTCCGCTCGTAAGCGGGCGAACTGGGCCTCAATCGTCGGCCAGCGACCGCCGGGTTCGTAGTCATCGAGGAGAGCGTCGTAGGGATCCGCGTCGGGCATCTGGCAGCAGGCCAGTTCGCGTTTGAGATCGAACACCTGCCGCAGCAACGGCTCCAAGGTGGTCCACGATGACGACGCACGGGCGGTTGCCCAGGCCTGCTGGGCCTCGACGCAGGTCTTCGCGAGGGCTCCCACCAACCTTTCCGGCACGCGGGCATGCTTTTCGAAATCCTTGCGCAGCAACCGGATCGCAGTGCGGACCTGCGCCGACCCGTCCTGCGCCAACGGACCTTCAGCCAGCGAGGCCAAATGCTCACCGTAGGCAGGATCGGTCCGTTGTCGATGGGCCAGGGTCGCGATGGCCTCGGCCTGCATTCCCCGATACGCCGCGGCCTGCGGCGGCATCATCGTCTGCTCGTCCCAGCCCAGCAGTGCCTCCACCGACGCCAGCACGGCGGCCTGCCGAGCGTGGCCACAGACATGGTCGAAAAGCTGCTCGTGCGGGCTGCGAATCGGCGGAACTGGTGAGGCGGGGAGGTGCTGTGACATGCCGCGAAGTATGCTGTCGTTCGCCCGACCGAGCAACCAGCGGTCGCGGGCCGACGTCTCCCGCGAAAGCTCCTGCCATGCTCGACGCACTCGTGATCGCCCCGCACCCCGATGACGCCGAAATCGGCATGGGTGGCACCATCGCATTGATGCGGTCGCAGGGACTGCAGGTGGGTGTGCTTGACCTTACCAACGGGGAGCCGACGCCGCGGGGTTCGCCGGAAATACGGGCCCGGGAGACGGCGGCTGCGACCGCTGTGCTTGGACTCCCATGGCGTGAGAATCTCGGCCTTCCCAACCGGCGTCTGCGGGCAACGCTCTCAGCACGGGCGTCGCTTGCCGGAGTGATCCGCCGCGTGAGGCCCCGCTGGCTCTTCGCTCCGTACTGGGTCGACGCCCACCCCGATCATCTCGCCGCGACCGAACTGGTGGAGGCGGCGCGGTTCTGGGCCAAGCTCACCAAGTGCGACCTGCCTGGCCAGCCATGGCATCCAGAGCGGATTTACTATTACTGGAGCGTCCATCTGAAACTCGTCAGCCAGCCGGCCTTCGTGGTCGACGTGTCCACGACCTGGGAAACCAAGCGGGCCAGCCTGGATTGCTACGCCAGCCAGTTTGACCAAACGGCCCCAAAGCCAACGGTGCTCGACCGGGTCGAGGCCGCTTCGCGGTGGTGGGGCGCAACCATCGGCACCCTCCACGGCGAGCCGTTCTCATCGCGGGAACCGATCGGCCTCCGAGCCTTTGACGGCTTGTTCTAGAGCGTATCAACGTTCGCTGAGGAGGTTTCCCCGACTGTTTCAGGAGCCGGGGGCGGGGGAAGCCGAAGCGAGTTGGCGTATCCTCGCCCCGAGTCGGAGGCTTTCACCGCCCCCGGCGGCTTGGGCCACTCAACGTAAGCCGAATGCTTTCGAGGTCCGAGATGGCGGCCGGGGGTTTGAGCGAGATGGCCCGATCGCGGTGACCGGGCGGGGCCCTCGAGGAAGGCTGCACCTGCCGTGCGACAGTGGCCGATGAGAGTCGTAGTCGGTCGCACGTGCGGCCGCTCGGCCTGCAGGATGCGACGGATGGCTTCCCGGGACATCAACGTCATCGCGCTCGTCAAGGGTGGAGAACGCTATGTTTTCCTCTTCGACGACGACAGTCGCGAAGAGACTCTGCGGACACTGGCCAAGCATGCGGCAAACCCGGAACTGAGTTTTTCCTGGTACGACGCCGCCATGCTGGCCGTGAAGGTTCGCGGGAGCACCCCCCACAGCCGCCGCCACCGCTTCGTGCCCCGCGCTGACCGTCCTGCCTAGGCAGCTTCCGATGGGATTGCACTCATCGACCGCGGGGGATGGCTTTTCGGCTGCCATCGAGCGATTTCTGCGGTTTCTCACCGCGGAACGGGGCGCCTCACCGCTGACGCTCAAAAGCTACCGAGAGGACCTCCGACAGTTGGAGGAGTTTCTCAGGTCTGCGGGCTGTCGTACGCCGGGGGAGGCTTCGAGTGTGATCCTGCGTCGGTTCGCTGCCGGCCTGCATGCCGCCGGCTACGCCGCGACGAGCGTGGCCCGAAAACTGGCGAGCACACGGAGCTTCTACGCCTTTGGCCAACGGGAGGGCTGGGTGCCCGCCAATCCGGCCAAGCCGCTCCGCAGCCCCAAGCGTTCACGGAAGCTCCCGAAGTTCCTGACCGGAGAGGAGATCGGCCGACTGTTGGCCGCCCCCCAGCCGTCACAGGCGGGGGGGCTTCGCGACCGGGCCATTCTCGAACTGATGTACTCGTCAGGCGTCCGCGTGCAGGAACTGGCCAATCTCAACGACGCCGATCTCGACCTGCGGGGGGGTACTATCCGGGTCCGCGGCAAGGGGCGTCGCGAGCGGATGGGGATCGTTGGCTCCCATGCCCAACGGGCGGTGCAGGCCTGGCTCACGGCACGCCCGCAGCCGGCACTCTCATCTTCCAAGAGTGCTCCGAGGCCCTTGTTCACGAACAAGTTCGGAGGCCGACTGTCGGTCCGCGGGGTGGCCAGACTGCTCGAGAAACACCTCGCGGTCGCGGGACTGTCACGGCGAGCGAGCCCGCACACCCTGCGACACAGCTTTGCCACCCACCTGCTCGACGCGGGCGCCGACATCCGCAGCGTGCAAGAACTGCTCGGCCACAAAAGCCTGGTCACCACGCAGATCTACACCCACGTCTCCACCACCCGGCTCCTCGACGCCTTCGACAAGGCGCATCCCCGGGCTCGGTGACTAGACCAGTCCGCGGCGAACGGCCCAGACGGCAGCCTGCGTGCGATCACCGACGGCAATCTTGCGGAGGATGTTTTGCACATGCTCCTTCACCGTCTCCACGCTGATCGTCAATGACTGGGCGATCTCCTTGTTGGAAAGGCCCAGAGCCATGTGCCGCAGCACCTGGGTTTCCCGCTGCGTGAGCGGAATATCGGGATCGGCCGTCGCCACGCGATTGGCCATCGTAGTGGCCACTCGACGGAGTTCTCCGGCCTTCATCGGAAGCTGTCCGGCTGCCGCCCCTGCAATGGAGTGAATGAGTTCGGCACGCGTACAGCCCTTGAGCATGTAGTCGTGGGCACCGGCAGCGACGGCCCGGGCCACGTAGGTTGGATTGTCGAAGGTCGAGAGCATGACGACCCGGACGGCAGGCATGTCGGCGCGAATTTTTTCGAGCGCCTCCAACCCGTCCTTTCCCGACATCCGAATGTCGAGGAGAACGACGTCGGGCTTGAGCTTCTTGGTGAGACGGACAGCCTCTTCGCCGGTAGCGGCCTCGCCGACAATTTTCACCTCAGACCCTGCCAGCAGGCTGACGAGGCCGCGGCGAACCACTTCGTGATCGTCCGCGATAACTAATTTGATCGACATCTGGGATTGAGACCTTTCCACGGCATCTACAGGGTGACTCCCTGCGGCAGTGTTCTGGTGTATTTGGCTTAAATGTACTGACCGAGTCACACGCTATTACCGCAATCGTAGCAAATCAATTTTATTGAAACAACCTGCCGACGCCGTGCTTTCGCAGGGCAACGACTGACGCAGCGAGCGGATACTGTTGCTCAGCCGCTCCAATTGGCCAACCACCCAAAATGGTGAGTGCCCCTGCTTTATGGCGGATTCCTCTCAATGGCCACGCATCCGCATGCGGGACAGCATGGCGTCGGCTCCCTGGGAGAGAAGCCGGCCCGCCAATTCTTTTCCGAGCGATTCCGGCCACTCGGACAATGTCGCGAAATCTCCGGCCGTGCCCTCGGCCCGGACCGCGGCCGCAATCCTGACCACGCCGTTCTCAGCCTCCTCGAGAACACAGCCGCCCAGTTCGAGCCGTCCGTCGGCGGCATGGTGGCCCCAGGCTCCGATCGGCGCCAGGCAGCCGCCCGCCAACGCGGCGAGGCAGCTCCGCTCGGCCCGGACGGCCAGATGCGTGGCCGTGTCATCGAGCGGCTCGAGGGCCCGCCCGATCCGATCGTCGTCGCAGCGGATCTGAATGCCGAGGGCCCCCTGGGAGACCGCCGGCCAGAACGCGTCGGGCCGCAGCACCTGGGTGATGCGGCCCGCCAACCCCAGTCGCTCGAGACCGGCTCCGGCCAGAATCAGGCAGTCGTAGTCGCCGGCGTCGAGCCGGCGGAGTCGCGTGTCGACGTTGCCGCGGATGCCCCGGATGTCCACGTCGCCGCGGACCGCCTTCACCTGGGCAACCCGTCGCACGCTGGACGTTCCCACCACGGCCCCAGGCCGCAGCGATTCAAGCGTGCACGGCTCCCGGGCGACGAGCACGTCGAACGGCATCGCCCGCGCGGGCACGCAGGCCACCGTCAGGCCAGGCGTTTCCTCGGTGGGCAGGTCTTTGAGGCTGTGCACCGCCACGTCGATCCGCTGCTCCAGGAGGGCCCGCTCCAGTTCGCGGACGAACACGCCGTCCCCGCCGATGGCTGCGATCGGCACGTCCGCACGACTATCTCCCTGCGTGGAGATGGTCACCGTCTCCACGGCATGCCCTAGGCCACGGAGCTGATCGACCACCAAACCGGTCTGCGTGCGGGCGAGCAGGCTGCCCCGCGTGCCGACGCGAATCGGCTTCTCCTGGCTTGAGAGTTGTGTTTGCGTATCCATGACCCGAACTGATTCTCCTGCCTGCCGCGATCGATGCTCCATCGGGCCGCAAGTCTACCCGGAGAAACCTAGGCGTCAGCATTGCTCCTATCTGCCCGCGCCACGACCGCCACGTCCACGGTGGCCGCCCCGGCGGCCCGTAACGTCCGGCAGCAGGCAGACAGGGTGGCCCCCGTCGTCACCACATCATCCACCAGCAGAATCCTCTCATCATCGAGCCGACAACGGACGCGAAAGGCACCCTGCACATTGCGGGGCCGATCTTCGATCGGCAGCTCGTTCTGCATCCGCGTCGCCCTCTGCCTGACAAGCGGCCGGCTCCAGGGCACCCCCAGCAACGTGGCGATTCGCCTCGAAAGTTCGACCGCGGAACTCGTGCCGCGGATCGACCTCCGCCACCAGTGCATCGGCACGGGTACGACCCGGTCGACTCCCCAGGAGCCGATCACAGCAGAGTGTTTGCGGACGAGTAGCGAGGCGAGGGCCGCCGACACCTCGTCTCCCGCTGGCCGCTTGGCCCGCAGCACCGCCTCGCGCAGGCCGCCTGCGTAGGTGGACAAGACGGCGATGTGACGCCAATCGGGGGGCCGTTGCCGACAGAAGCGGCAGCCGTCGGCAGGACCGCCCACCTCGCCGCAGCGAAGACATCGACCCGCGTCCGCCGAGAGTTCCCGCGAGCAGGCGCCGCACACGGCGTTGGCCCACGGTGACGGATCGGGATTCCATTCCA
>CANETO010000014.1 GCA_947440895.1 Planctomycetaceae bacterium
AGGATCCCGCGGTGCCGATCAAGCCGCTTCACAAGATGACGAAACAGCAGGTGCGAGCGGAGCTTGAGCCGGCCGGCTTCGAAATGGTTCGGGAATTCGATCGGCTCCCCTGGCAGCACCTGCTCTTCTTGGGCAAGCGGCAGCCGTAGAACTCAGCCGCCTCCGCGGCTCCCTATGGCAGCCGACAGGTGCCGTCTTCACAGGATCCCGCGATCTGTGTTCACGCCGTGCTCGGCCATCCTGGCCGCCCCGGCTTGGCGACCTCCGGTCGCTGGTGCTGACCCGGGCCTCCGGCCCTGATCCATATCACTGATGATGGTGGGCATGGTTCCTACGGCAGCCGGCAGGTGCCGTCGCTGCAGGAGCCCGCGATCTTCAGCCGGTGGCGGGCGATGAAGGCATAAAGACGCTGCCAGATCGGGAGCGTGCCCGGGATATGCAGGAGGAGGGCGAGGGGCCAGAGCAACACGAGTCGTCGCGAGAGATAGCGGACCGCGTCGGCACCGCCACGGGCCTGCCCCTCGAGATCGACGACATACATCTGGCGGTGGAGTTCCTCAAGTGAAATCTCTGGAAACTCGCAGGCGACGCTCGGATCGTGCAGTGATGTGAAGGCGAGGCTGCCTGACAGGTCGAACGATCGGAGCAGGGCGATCTGGCTACGGCAGAACCGGCACTTTCCGTCGTAGAGGACGGTGTCGCGGGTCGGATGGTGGCGGGTGATGATCATCGCTCACCAATCATGCTAGGAAGATTTCCGCCGAAGAACAGCGGTGCTGCCGAGCGGAATCGCAGTTTCCGCTAGCGGAATCTCGGCTCCGACAGCGTGGCTCCGGCCGGGTCCTTGCCACCGGCCGCCGGCAGTGCGCAGAAGTGGAGGATCGTCACCGCTCCCGCCGAGATCAGACCCCACGGCGCCCAGTCAGGCGCCGTGAAAACACTTGGATCGCCACGGCCATCCACTGGTAGCACGACCGCGGAGTCGATGAGCAGGAGTTCGGCGCCTGCGACACAGGCGAAGATTCCCGCCGCCAGAAATACGCTCTTCCACATGGCTGCCTGCCCGCCGCCGGCGGGAACCGTACCTGCTACCTGAGCCGCTCCATCCACGGTGGATCCGGGGCTCTTCGGAGATATCGGCCGTCGCAAAGCCCTGCCTGCAAGGCAGCCGCTGTCTTTGCGACCGTAACGGTTGTGTTGGTTACAGCGGTGGCTGCAAGGGCCGCTCAGCCGGTGCTGTCGGCTGGCCCGAGCCCCGCCTCAGACGTCTCGGCCGGCGCTATCCGCGGAGCCGCAGGTCCAGCCTGCGGTGGCACGCGCCGTTCCGCCTCGGTGCCCGGCACCAGTTGTGGCGTGCCCATGGCGGCCTCGATGATTGTCCGCAGTTCCTCGCCGTCGATCACCTCGCACTCGATCAGCCGCCTGGTAATCGCCTCCAGCGCCGTCCGTCGCGACTCCATGATCCGTCGCACCCGATCCATGGCGGCGTCGATGATCCGACGAACTTCCTCGTCGATCTCCCGCGCGGTCTGTTCACTGTGGCTCCGCGCGTGGGGAAGTTCAGCCCCGCCGCCGGCCAGGAATGGCGACCGCCCGCTCTCGCGGTAGGTCACGCGGCCAAGCCGGCTCATGCCGTAGTCCATCACCATCGAACGGGCGATGGCGCTGGCCCGTTCGAGGTCGTTTTGGGCACCCGTCGAGACGTCGGCGTAGACCATCTCTTCGGCGATCGTACCGGCCAGAAGCACCTCGATGCGGCTCTCCAATTCTGACTGCGTGAGCAGGTAGCGGTCGTCCTCCGGCCGCTGCATCGTGTAGCCCAGCGCCGCCAGCCCGCGGGGGATGATCGACACCTTATGCACCGGATCGGTATTGGGCAGCGAGAAGGCGACCAGTGCATGGGCCGCCTCGTGGTAGGCGACGCGTTTCTTCTCGTCTTCGTGGATGACGCGTTTCTTCTTTTCCAGCCCCGCCGTCACTCGCTCGACCCCCTCGTTGAATTCCTGCATGCCGACGGAGGTCTTGTTGTTGCGAGCCGCAAGCAGCGCCGCCTCGTTGACGAGGTTGGCCAGATCAGCGCCCACGAAGCCGGAGGTGATTCGGGCGATCTGTTCGATATTCACCGCGGGATCGAGTTTCACATTGGCGACGTGCACCTTCAGGATCGCCTCACGGCCACGGACGTCGGGCCGGTCGACAAGCACGTGCCGATCGAACCGGCCGGGGCGGAGGAGCGCCGGATCGAGCGTTTCGGGCCGGTTCGTCGCCGCGAGCACGATCACGCCGCTGTTGCTGCCGAAGCCGTCCATCTCGACCAGCAGGGCATTGAGCGTCTGCTCCCGCTCATCATGGCCACCGACGACGCTCGAGCCACGGGTCTTGCCGAGCGCGTCGAGTTCGTCGATGAAGATGATGCAGGGGGCTTTTGCGGTCGCCTGCTGGAACATATCGCGAACCCGGGCCGCACCGACGCCCACGAACATCTCGACGAAATCGCTTCCTGAAAGGCCGAAGAAGGGAACACCCGCCTCGCCCGCGATGGCCTTGGCCAGGAGGGTCTTGCCGGTGCCCGGCGGGCCGACCAACAGCACCCCCTTGGGGATGTGGCCACCGAGCACCTGATATTTTTCTGGGCTCCGCAGGAACTCGACCACTTCCCGCAGTTCGTCGACCGCCTCGTCGATACCGGCGATGTCGTCGAAGGTGATGCCGAGGTCCTCCTGCGCATACATCTTGCCACGGCTGCGTCCGAAGGCCATCGGGCTGCCCGCGCCACCGATCCGCCGCATCATCACGAAGAAGAGCAGGCCGAAGAGGCTCGTCAGGAACAGCATCGGCAGCCAGTTCTTCCAGGCGCTGGGTGCCTCTTCGTAGCGAAACGGGATGCCATGCTCCGACAGTTGCCGCATCAGCTGGCTCTCCGAGTTTTCGCTCGGCAGCTTTGCTGTGTGGAACCGGCGGAGTGTGCCCGCGGCGGTTGCGGCCGGCCGGCTGGCTGCCGGTTCGCTGCCCTGCTGCTCTGCTCGCGGCTTGGTGGCCTCTCCAGCAGTCTGTTCCCGCACGGTGCCCGACACTTGAAAGGCTCCGATCACGACGTCTCGGAGATCTCCGTATCGGGCGGTCTGACGGCCTTCGAGGCCATTCTGGGAGACGTCGACCCAGTGGATGGCGTCGTGGCCATCCTGGTCGCCGGTGGACGGCGTTTCCGCCGCCTGCTGGTGCGACACCTGGTTTCCGGCCGCCTGGCTTCCAGCCGCCTGTTTTCCAGCCGCCTGGCTTCCAGCCGCCTGGATCAGCTTTTCAAGATCGCTATAGGACAGTTCGATTTCGGGCGTCGCCGCGATCAGGCTCATGGCGAACAGGCCGGCGACCCCCGCCGCAATCAGCGACCAGAGCAGATTCGAGCCTCCCATGTTCGTGCGTCGGTCCGCCGGTCGCTTGGTGGTCTCGCGTTTCTTGGCCATGAGCTGGGAAATCCCTTTCAAACATGCTGTCGAGGAATCGGCGCACCGGAACGACCCTCATCCTATGCGGGAGAAAACCTGGCGACAAACCCGCGCGAAAGTGGAAGTTTCGGCGCTGAACTTCTACACTTTTGCTGTCATCCATCGAGTTGTGCCCTCTGTTGCCATGCCCTTTATCCACCGCAGCGCGGCTGCCGACGTCCGTGCCATGGTCGGCGGCGAAGCTGCTGAGCCACTGCGGGTCGCCGTGCTGGGATCCACGGGCAGCATTGGCAGAAGCACGCTCGACGTGATCGCAGCCTGCCCCGACCGGTTTACCCCCTATCTCCTGGCGGCCCACCGCAGCACGCGGCTGCTCCTCGAACAGGCCTGGGCCTGCCGGCCCCGCTGGGTGGTGATCGTCGACCCGGCCGCCGCCGCCGACATCGGCCCGGGCGCGCTGCCCGAAGGAACGAGCCTGGCTGTGGGGCCTGAGTCGCTTGACGACCTGGTGCAGTCTCCGGAGGTCGACCGTGTTGTCTCGGCGATCGTGGGGGCGGCTGGGCTGCGGAGCACTTGGGCGGCCCTCGAGGCTGGCAAGACCGTGGCTCTTGCCAACAAAGAGACGCTCGTGATGGCCGGTCCGCTCGCGCTGCAGCTGGCCGAGCGGACGGGGGGACGGATCGTCCCGGTCGACAGCGAGCATTCAGCCATCCATCAGGCTCTCCGCACCGGCTCGTCCAATGAGGTGACACGGATCGTGCTGACGGCCAGCGGTGGGCCATTTCGCACGCGGCTGCCCGAGACGCTTATGCATGTCACTCCAGAGGAGGCGCTCAAGCACCCGACCTGGTCGATGGGCCCGAAGATCACGATCGACTCCGCCACGATGATGAACAAGGCTTTAGAGCTGATCGAGGCGCGGTGGCTCTTCGGCCTGCCTGCGACGAAGTTGGCCGTGCTCGTGCATCCGCAGTCGATCGTGCATTCGATGGTGGAGTTCGTGGACGGGTCGGTGATCGCCCAGCTCAGCCCACCCGACATGCGGCTCCCGATCCAGTACGCGCTCTCCTACCCGGAGCGTTGCGATGGTCCGACGCGGCGGTTTGATTTCACCCAAGCCCTGTCGCTCGACTTCGCGGCTCCCGATCCGGCCCGGTTTCCGGCGCTGCGGCTGGGGCACGAGGCGGCTGCCCGGGGTGGCACTGCCGGCGCCGTGCTCAACGCCGCCAACGAGGAGGCGGTACGGGGATTTCTGGACGGCGTGATCAAGTTCACCGACATTGCAGAGGTGTGTGCGCGGGTGCTCGACGAGCATCCCTTTCAGCCCGATCCGTCGCTCGACGATGTCCGTCGACTCGATGGCTGGGCCAGGCAGGAGGTCGTGAAGTGGGCATGTGTCTGATGGCGATGGCGCTGGTGGCCGCAGGATCCTGGCTGGAGTGGATCATCCAACCGTCGAGCTGGTGGGTGATCCTGCAGGTGGCCCTTGGCCTGGGGTTTGTGATCTTCGTGCACGAGCTAGGACATTTCCTGGTGGCGAAGGCCTGCGGCGTGAAGTGCGAGAAGTTTTTCCTCGGCTTCGACGTCGGCGGCATGAAACTGGCCAGCTTCAAGTGGGGCGAGACGGAATACGGCATCGGCGCCCTGCCGCTGGGCGGCTACGTGAAGATGCTCGGTCAGGACGATAATCCCGCTGCGGCCGCCGAGGAGGCCCACCGGGCGCGGGCGGCGCTGGAATCGGGCGACCTGCCTGCGGAGCCGACATCGGATCCGCATCCGGCCTGGGATCCGCGGAGCTATCCGGCCCAGAGTGTGCCCGAGCGGATGGCGATCATCTCCGCCGGCGTGATCATGAACGTGATCTTCGCCGTGCTGATGGCGTCATGGGCGTTTGGTCTGGGTATCCGCGAGATGACCTGCGAACTCTCGAGCGTGCGGCCTGGTGGCGCCGCCTGGCGGGCCGGCCTGCGGACGGGCGACCAGATCACGGCGATCGGTGGCCGTCAGAATCCGATCTTCACCGACCTCCGCAACGGCGTGACACTTGGCGACGCAGTCAAGGGGGTCGACTTCACGATCCATCGGCCGGCCGACGACTCGACGCGGACGGTCACGCTCCATCCCGACACCGATCTGGGCGTGCCCACGGTGGGAGTCACGAGCCCGTTTTCGGTGACGCTGCCGGCCGATCTGGCCGACGGCCTGCCAGGAGCCGCGGGGAAGGCCGAGCCGCCGCTGGAGGCGGGCGACACGATCCGTGCCGTCGACGGGACGCCTGTGAAGGCCTATGCCGAACTGATCGCGGCCCTCTCACGGCAGCCGTTCAAGGCGGCGCAGCTGTCGGTGGAACGCCGGAACAAAGCGGGCGGGGCGGCGGAGAAAGTCATGGTCACGCTGCCGCCTCAAGCGGCGAGGACGACGGGGCTCGTGATGACTGCTGGTCCGATCAAGGCAGTGCAGGACGATTCGCCCGCGGCAGCCGCCGGTCTCAAGCCCGGTGATCTGATGGTGGCGATCGACGGCGAGCCGGTGGGCGATCCGTTGGCACTCGACCAACGGCTCCGGGGAATGGCAGGGAGCAAGGTGAGGCTCACGCTCGATCGTGCCGGTGCGGCGGTCGATGTGGAACTCGTGCCGCGGGCGGTAGCGTGGATCGAGGATCCACGGTGGCCCTCGAGCCCCGTGTCGCTCTCCGCGATCGGTGCGGCGCTCGGCGTTGATGCGACCGTGGCGGCGGTCGAAGTCGGCAGTCCGGCGGCAGAGGCTGGGATCCGGTCGGGAGAGCGAGTGGTCCGCGTGGCGTTCGTCGATCCGGGACAGCAGAAGCCGGCGGCCGATGCGGGGCTGGAGCTATCGGCAAAGTCGCCGAGCTGGCCGTATGTTGCGTCGGTGCTGCAGCAGGTCCGCGAGGGCACGAAGATCATGTTGGATGTGGAGGCTGCGGCCGATGCGGCAGAAGGCAGCGGCACGCGTCGGACCGTGGAACTCACCACGAAGAACACTGACGATCAGTTTGTGGTCGACCGCGGGCTCGTGTTCGAGCCGGTGTATGAGATCGTGCGGGCGGGATCGTTCTTCGACGCTCTCTCTCGGGGTGGTCGCAAGGCGATGGAGAATCTGTCGCTCGTCTACCGATTCCTGCACAAGCTGACGAGCAACCAGATCAGCCCCCGCCTGCTCGGGGGGCCGATCGAGATCGCCAAGCAGGCGGGCAAGTCGGCGGAGGAGGGATTCAGCCATTTCCTGCTGTTTTTGACAATGCTCAGCGCGAATCTCGCGGTGGTGAATTTTCTGCCCATCCCCGTTTTGGACGGCGGGCATATGGTGTTTTTGGTGTACGAATGGATCCGCGGTAAGCCGCCAAGCGAGAAGGTCGTCGCGGTGCTTTCCTACCTAGGACTGGCCCTGATCTTGAGCCTGATGATGTTTGTCTTTGGGCTCGATCTGGGATTGATCCCGCGGCGGTAGCCTCGCATTGGAAAGCCCGAGCCGCCGGTGGCGGTGAAAGCCTCCGACTCGAGGGCAGGATAGCCCGACTCGCTCCGGCTTCCACCGACCCCCGGCTCCTCCAACGGCGTGGGTAGACGCAGGACCGAATCGAAATGCAGTCTGGAACTCCCATGACGACGGCGGGCGACACGGCTCTGGTGGAGACTCAGTCAGGAGCTGCGTTTCCGCCGGCGGGTGTGAGTGTGGTCGTGTTCGATGTGGTGGGCACGCTCGTCGAGCCGAGTCCGTCGGTGGCAGTGGCCTATCAGCGGGCGGCGCTGCGGCACGGGCTGAACGTCGACGCGGCTGTCATCGAGCAGCGTTTCAAGGCGGCCTGGCGACGGCAGGAGATGGTTGATGCGGCGGCGGTGCCGGCGTTCGCCACGAGCCGCGGTCGCGAGGCCGAGCGTTGGCGGGCGATCGTCGATGACGTCTTTGGCGGCGAGCCAGTCTCGGCGACGATCTTCGCCGACCTCTGGGACCACTTTGGTCTGGTCGAGGCGTGGCGGCCTCTGGCCCACGGCCGCGACCTCGTGCGGCTGGCGGTCGATGCCGGTGTGACCGTGGCGCTGGCGAGCAATTTTGATGAGCGGCTGCTGGCGATCGCCGAGCAGCTCGAGCCGCTGTCATGGGTGCCGCATGTGTTCGCGTCATCGGAGATTGGCTGGCGGAAGCCGGCGCCGGAATTCTTCCGCTGGATCGAGCGGCGGCTGGGCTGTGAGCCGACCGAGGTGCTGCTCGTCGGGGATGATCCGGAACTCGACGTCGCCGCCGCCCGTCGGGCCGGCTGGCGGTCGCTGGGCGTTGCGGACCGCTAGAGCGGAGGCGAGCGAGCATCTTGATGTCATATAATGCTGATGCTATGATGCCTTCATGCGAACAACCATCACTGTGGATGCCGACGTCGAGCAGCTGCTCCGACTGGCGATGCAGCAGAGTGGGCAGAGCCTGAAAACCACGCTCAACCAGGCCGTGCGACGTGGCTTGGCCGGGACAATTGCTGGCGCGGCACAACCGCCGTTCCGGGTCGAGCCACAGCCCATGGGCCTGCGAGCTGGCATCGATCCAGCACGGCTGCAGGAACTCGGCGACGACCTGGACGTGCAGGCGTTTCTCGAACTCAGTCGCCGCCTCCTGCCGGTCGCCAGGAAGCCATGATCGTTCCGGATGCCAACCTGCTGCTCTATGCATACGACAGCGGTTCGCCGTTTCATGATCGGGCGAGGAAGTGGTGGGAGACGTCCCTATCCGGGAGCGAGACCATCGGTCTCGTGCATCCGGTGATCTTCGCGTTCGTTCGGATCGGAACGAGCACGCGGGCGTTCGAGCGTCCGCTATCGCTCGAACAGGTGTCGAAGCACGTGGCCGCGTGGCTCGATCGCAGCGTCACCAGAGTGTTGCAGTCGGACCACGACCACGTCACCCGTGTTTTCGACCTGCTGCACGGCATACAGGCCGCCAGTCCAAACCTCGTGACCGACGCGCAGGTGGCGGCCATCGCGATGGCGCACAAGGCGACGGTGCACACCGCGGATCGCGATTTCATGCGATTCAAAGGGCTTGAGTGTGTTTTCCCATTGGAGTCGTGAGAGACGATCTCATGTTTTCTTCCCTCTCCCAAGGTTCATCCATGTTCCGATTCGTCCTGCTCTCGGTGGTGATGACGGTCTTCTGCTCTCTGCGATTGCCTGCCGCTGAAGGCGGTCGACAGGACGAGACTGGCCGGATTATTTTCACCGCAGAGGAAGGCCGGATCGACGGTACGACGGACCAGATTCGCTGGGACTATAAGCCCACCCGCTGGGGCATGTACGACGTGTCGCTGATCTATGCCAACGCCGGGCCTGCCGGCTCCGAGGTGGAGGTGGCCTTCGGCGAGGCGAAGGTCGCGGGCACGCTGGCCACGACGGGCAGTCCGGAACGCGATGCCACGGTCTCGCTGGGACGGCTCTACGTGGCGGACACGACTCCTCATGCCCTCAGCGTGCGGTGCCCAAACACGGTGAGCGGGGCGGTCATGAACTTGAAGACCGTGACACTCTCGCCCGCGTGCGAGGGGCAGTCGCCGATGCAGGCTGATGACGGCAGCGTGACGCTGCACGGACGCGATGCCACCGTGCTCGGAACGTCGCTGCGGTACGAGCCGGCAGAGCAGAAGCAGACGCTTGGCTTCTGGACCCGGCCCACCGACGCCGCCGACTGGTCGTTCACGGTCACGCGGGCCGCCACATTCGACGTCGAGGTGCTGCAGGGCTGTGGTCCGGGGCAGGAGGGCAGTCTGATGCAGGTTGCGGTCGATGCCGGGGCGACCGCAGTGCCACAGCCGCTTGAGTTCACCGTCGAGGCCACCGGCGGCTTCCAAGACTTCCGGCCGCGGATCATCGGTCGCGTCGGGCCGCTCGCGGCCGGGCAGCACACGCTGCGAGTCATGCCGAAGCAGATCGCCAAACAGGCCGCCTGCGACATCCGGCAGATCAGGCTCGTGCCGGTGAATCCCTGAGCTGCCGCGGCCTCAGGTCCGCTCGGTGCCGGTGTCGAGCACCGCCATGAAGGCCTTCTGCGGGATGTCGACCGAGCCCACGCTCTTCATCCGCTTCTTGCCTTCCTTCTGCTTGGCCCAGAGCTTCTTCTTACGGGAGATGTCGCCGCCGTAGCACTTGGCGGTGACGTTCTTCCGCATCGCCGAAATCGTCTCGCGGGCGATCACCTTCGTGCCGATCGCGGCCTGCAGGGCCACCTCGAACATGTGCCGGTCGATCTCGCCGCGGAGCTTCTTCACGATCGCCCGGCCCCGGCGATCGGCATCGCGACGGTCGCAGATGATCGACAGGGCATCCACCTTCTTGCCGCCGACGAGAATGTCGAGGCGGACCAGATCGGCGGGAAAATAGCCGACGAGTTCGTAGTCCATCGTGCCGTAGCCGCGCGTCACGCTCTTGAGTTTGTCGTGCATGTCGTAGATCACCTCTGCCAGCGGCAGGTCGAAGGTGAGCATGGCCCGCGTGGGCGAGAGATATTCGGTCTTGAGATACACGCCGCGGCGGTCGGTGCACAGCTGCATGATCGGGCCGATGTGCTCGACGGGCGTGAGGAAGTTCGTCCGTACGATCGGCTGACGAAATTCCTCGATCTCGCCCGTGTCGGGAACGTCCTGCGGGTTGCGGATATTGATCGTCTCGCCGTCGGTTTTCAGGATCTGGTAGGTGACGTTGGGCGCCGTCTGCACGAGGTCGAGATTGGACTCCTGCTCGAGCCGCTGCTGGATGATCTCCATGTGCAACAGGCCGAGGAATCCGCAGCGGAAGCCGAAGCCAAGCGCCTCGCTCGACTCGGGCGAGAACTCGAATGATGGATCGTTGATCGCCAGCTTTTCCAGCGAGTCGCGGAGTTCCTCGAAGCTCTCCCCCTCGGATGGGTACAGGCCGCAGTAGACCATCCGCTGGGGCGGCTTGTAGCCAGGCATAGGAGTGGCTGCATGATCGCCGGGAATCGTCACCGTGTCGCCGATGTGGACCTGCTTGACGTCTTTAATGTTGCAGACCAAGTAGCCCACCTGGCCGGCCACCAGTTCCTCGCAGGCCCGCCGTTGCGGCACGAACTGGCCGAGTTCCAGCACCTCGTGCGTCACGCCGGTTTCGAGGAACCGGATCTTTTGTCCTTTCTTCACTGTGCCATCGATGAGGCGGACATACGTGATCGCGCCACGGTAGCTGTCGTAGTGGCTGTCGAAGATAAGCGCCCGCAAGACAGCCTGGGGATCGCCCGTGGGGGGCGGAATCCGCTCCACGATTGCGGCGAGCAGGTCGTCGATGCCAATCCCTGTCTTTGCACTGGCCTTGATGACCTCCGTGGGGTCGATCGAGAGGCTCTGCTCCATCTCGGTGAGCACCTCGTCAACCCGGGCGTGCACGAGGTCGACCTTGTTGATTACCGGCACGATCGTCAGGTTTTGGTTGATCGCCGCATAGGCATTGGCAACGGTCTGGGCCTCCACACCCTGAAAGGCGTCTACCAGGAGCACCGCGCCCTCGCAGCAGGCCAGACTCCGCGAGACCTCGTAGTGGAAGTCGACGTGGCCCGGCGTATCGATGAGGTTGAGCTCGTAGAGCTCCCCCTTGTGCCGGCATTCCATCCGGACGGCCCGGGCCTTGATCGTGATGCCCCGCTGCCGTTCCAGTTCCATGTCGTCGAGCATCTGCGCCTTGAGGAGGCGTTTCTCGACGGTACCCGTGCTTTCGAGGAGTCGGTCGGCGAGCGTGCTCTTGCCGTGGTCGATGTGGGCGATGATGGAGAAGTTGCGAATGTGCTTGCAGTCGATGCTCATGAGGGGAATTGTAGACGACTTCCAGGCCCGATGATTGGAAAATACGGGCGGTGTCAGCCGGCCACGCTCCGGCGGGCGAAGCCCGCGGCTCCAATTGAGCCGGCATCGCCGCCTAGGCTCGCGTAGCGGAGGATCGTCTTTTCGGCCAGCAGGGGAAACGCGCGGGCCCTCACCTCGGCCCGTACCCGCTCCATGAAGGCCCGCCCGACGGGGGCTTCTTCGCCGCCGAAGGTCATCGCGCCACCGATCAGCACCGCTTCGGGATCGAGCGTGTGCATGAGCGTGACGATCCCAATTCCCAGCCAGCGGGCCGTCTCCTCGATCAGTTCCATGGCCAGAGGGTCGCCGGCGGCCGCCTCGCGGGAGACAAGGATCGGCGTCAATTCCTCACCGCCGCGGACAGCGTCGACGAGCGTGCCTCCAGCGGCCTGCTGGATCGCCTCCGCGGCCCGGGCCTTCAAGGCCGTGGCGCTGCAATAGGCCTCCAGATCGCCGCTATGACCAAACGGGCACCTCCGCGCCGTGGCGGACGGATCAACGATAATGTGACCAAACTCGGAGGCGTGGCTGTGGGCGCCGTCGATCGAGGCGTTTCCGATGATGATGCCCCCGCCCACGCCGGTGCCGAGCGTCAGCAGGATCAGGCTGTCGTAGTCGCGTCCCGATCCGACCCAGAATTCGCCATAGGCCGCGGCCGTGGCATCGTTGGCATAGGTGACGCTGTGGCCACAGTGGGCGGCCAGGCGATCGCGGATTGGAAAGTTGTCCCAACCGGGAAGATTGCCAGCGCGGAGGATCACGCCCCTGGCCAGATCCTGCGGGCCCGGTGTACCCAGTCCGACGGCGAGAATGTCGCTGGTGGCGATGCCCGCCATCTGGGCGAGCGTGTGGACCGTCCGGCCCATCCGTGCCGCCGTATCTTCGGGCCCCCTGTCGGCGTGCGTCGGCTCCGTATGGAAGGCGACCATTCGTCCCTCGTCATCGACGAGAGCGGACTTGATATTGGTGCCGCCGAGATCGACGCCGGCGTAGAGCGGCAGGCGGGCTTTCGCGAGCGGCAGCAGAAAACGCTTCGTGATGCTCATGCTGTCCCGGCTCAGTCCCCGGCTGGGAGTCGGCTGACTTCCACCGTCGGCGTGGGACCGGTGCAGGCCTTCATGAATTCGACGAGGTCAGCCTTCTCCTGCGCGGTCAGCTTGAGAGGACGGATCTTGTCGCTCAAGTGAGGGTTGGGGTGGCCGCCCTTGTCGTACCACTCCACCACCTCCTCGAGGGTCGCCACCGAACCGTCGTGCATGTAGGGCGCGTTGAGCGCCACGTTGCGGACGGTGGGCGTCTTGAAGGCGCCGGTGTCCTTAGGGTCTTTCGTGACGACGAACCGGCCGAGATCGGGCTCAGCCGCGTCCATGCCGATGCCGATGTTGTGATACTTCTCGTCGGCCAGATTCGCGCCGACATGGCAGGCGGTGCAGTTGCCCTTCTCCGAGAAGAAAATATCGCGGCCGCGAGTGGCCTCCTCCGACATCGGATGGGCCTCCACGGCAGCCTTCGCGGCGGCATACTTGGCGGCGAGTTCCTCGTCTTCGGCGATATCGTCGGGATCGAGGCCGGCGAAGGGCCTTAGCTGTTCGCCGAAGTCATACGGGGACGGGCCGGTGACCAGTGTCCGTTCGAACGCGGCGATGGCCTGACCCACCCGGTCGATCGTGAGTTCGCCGAAGATCTTCTCGAACTGCCGCTGGTAGACCGGCATCTCGTTGAGACGTTTCACCACGCCCTCGTGGGTGAAGCCCATCTCGATCGGATTAGCCATCGGTCCCACGGCCTGGGCCTCGAGCGAGTCGGCACGGCCATCCCAGAACTGCGGGCCCGACAGAATACGGTTGAACGCCGCCGGCGAGTTGCGGCCGCCGAGTTGGTTGCCGACACCGACCCCCGTCTTCGTGCGTGCCGAATAACCCTCGTCGGGATTGTGGCAGCTGGCACAGCTGACGGTCGCATCGACCGAGAGCCGCGGATCGAAATAGAGCTGACGACCCAGCTCAATCTTCGCGCGGGTGAGGGGGTTCTTCTGGAGGCCGACCGTGTCGATCTGGGATGCCCCCTGCGAGAGGCCCAGTGGGAGCATCGGCTCCAGCACCACCGCCTGCTTCGGATCGGCAAGCCACTGATCGATCTCTGCCAGTGTGATCAGTCCGGTGCC
>CANETO010000015.1 GCA_947440895.1 Planctomycetaceae bacterium
CACTGTCACCGTGAGAAACGTCGTCGGCCATCAGCATGAGGTCTGGCACGTCGCGAAGCATGCGCCACGGTCCGTCTTGCGACTCAGACACCTCATCCCGCATCCGCAGCCGCTTCTCCTGCCGCAGGGAAGAGAGTTTCTCCTGGGTCAACGGGCCTTTGATATGGCCTTCACGCCGCACGTAATACATATCCCTGCCTCCAGCCATCCGTGACACGGAGATGTCCCTGAAGATCCCGCGTCCATTGGCTCGTCGAAACAGTATCGCAGGATTGTCGCCAAACCCGCGACCCCGCGGGCAGGCGGGCTGTGGCTCATCGACATGACGCGGTCCCGTAATGGTCTGCATTCTCCGTCCGCTGGCTTTCCGTTCATCCCCATGCAAGAGTGGTATCAGTCGATTTCGTTCCGGAGTCTGACCGAACGCCGGAGTCCCGCCGTGCATCCTCCCTCACTGATGGACATTGTCCGCCGGCTCGCACCGCGAATCATCTCGGATCAGGATAGCGCTCAAGGCGATACACCCGTCGCCGCAATCGGTTACGAATCACGTCTGCGGGGTGACCGCGACCTCGCGGGCGAACTCCCCCTCCGTGGGGAGTTATTCTCCACTGAGCAGCTCCAGCGGCACGCCCGCACGATCGCCGGTTTCCATCGCATCGCCGGCCAACCCGAGTCTGGCAGGCTGCTCACGCGACTGGCCGATAACGAGCGTGTGCTTCTCGACACCTACGAGCTGCTCGCAGCGGCCGCCAGCCGTGGCCGACGCATTACCCCTGCTGGAGAATGGTTACTCGACAACTTCTACCTCATCGAAGAGCAGATCCACTCCACCCGCAGGCTGCTGCCCCGTTCCTACCTCGGCCAGCTTCCCGTGCTTGCCTCCAATTGCCCGCGGACCTACCGCATCGCGATGGAGTTGGTCGCCCATACCGACGGCCGCGTCGAAACGTCGGGCCTCGACACCTTCATTGCCGCCTATCAGTCGGTGTGCTCCCTCACGCTCGGCGAGCTCTGGGCAATGCCGCTCATGCTGCGGCTGGCCCTGATCGAAAATCTCCGCCGCGTGGCCCAGCGTCTCGCCCTCTCCAGAGACCACCGCGACATAGCCGCCGACTGGTCCGACCGACTGCTGCAGGCCGCGGACAAGCGTCCTGCCGATCTCGTACTTGTGCTGGCGGACATGACGCGGGAATCCCCCCCTCTCACAGGCGCATTCCTTGCCGACTTCACCCGCACCCTTCAGGGTCACTCGCCCGTCTTTGCATTGGCGACCACCTGGCTTGAACACTGCCTGTCGGGACAGGGTCTCAAGATTGAGCAAATGGTGCTGGCCGAAGGCCAGGCACAGGCCGCCGATCAGGTGTCCATAGGCAATAGCATCAGCAGCCTGCGGTTTCTCGCCGTGCATGACTGGCGGGATTTTGTCGCCAGTCACAGCATCGTCGAGCAGACGCTCGTCAACGATCCGGCCGACGTTTATTCCCGGGCAGACTTCGCCACCCGCAATCGCTACCGCACCTGCGTTGAAGCGATCGCTCGGCGGATCAGCCGGCCGGAGGAAGAGGTCGCGCAGCGGGCCATCGCCTTGGCTCGCAACGCAGCGACCACGGCCAACCCGCCCCCCCGGGAATCGCACGTCGGCTACTGGCTGATCGACGCCGGACGAGACCATCTCCTGCAGGAACTCGGCTGCCGATTCGCAGGGGTGGCCGCCTGGTTTGCGCCGTGGACGTGGTGCACCGCCGCCGTGCAACGGTCCGCGCTCGGCCTCCTGCTGATGGCGACGGTGGCACTCACCGCCGTCGGGATGATGGCCTTTCTCCCGGGAGCGGGCCCGGCTGGGCACGTTGGGTTGCTGGCAGTGCCACTCGTGCTCGTCGCCCTGCATCTGGCCGTCGGACTGGTCACCTGGGCCGCCACGTTGATCGTCAGGCCGCATGCACTCCCCCGGCTCGATTTCAAAGGTGGCATCCCGCCTGAGCACCGGACGCTCGTCGCCGTACCCGCGATGCTCACCGACCCGGGCACGGTCGACAGGCTGATCGAGGACTTGGAGATCCGGTTTCTCGCCAACCGCGATCCGTATCTGCACTTTGCGCTCGTTTCCGACCTGACGGATGCGGCGGCGGAAACACTGCCCGCCGATGAGCCACTGATCCAGCAGGCGATGGCGGGCATCGACTCGCTCAATCGCCGCTATCCGTCCGAGCACCACGGTCATTTTCTGCTGCTGCATCGCAGCCGCGCGTGGAATTCCCGGGATGGTGTCTGGATGGGACGCGAACGTAAACGCGGCAAACTGGCCGACGTCAACGCGGTCATCCGCGGCGCGGCTCTCACAGGCCCCGATGGGCGGTTCTCCCACGTGACTGGTGACGTTCGGTTCCTGACACAGGTCCGCTATGTAATCACGCTCGACACCGACACCGACCTGCCACGCGACGCCGCCCGAGACATGGTCGGGGCCATGGCTCACATCCTCAATCGCCCGACACTCCACCCGACGCTGCCGAGGATCGTAGAGGGGCACGGCATTCTCCAGCCCCGGGTGGCGGTACGGCTCCCGAGCGCCCAGCGGTCGCAGTTCAGCCGCATGGCCTCTGGCAATCCCGGGGTCGATCCCTACACCCGTGTTGTCTCCAATCTCTACCACGATCTTTTCGACGAGGGGTCTTTCATCGGCAAGGGTATCTACGATGTCGATGCCTTTGAGCACTGCTGCGGTATCTTCCCCGAACACACGGTTCTCAGCCACGATTTGCTCGAGGGCTGCCACTGCCGCTCTGGTCTTGAGAGCGATGTCGTGGTGCACGAAGACCACCCGTCGAGCTATCTCGCCGACGCCCGGCGGCGACACCGCTGGATCCGTGGTGATTGGCAGATTCTCTGGTGGCTGCTGCCGCGGGTTCCCAACCATCACGGCAGATGGGTGCCCAACCCGCTGGCAGCCGTCTCACGATGGAAGATCTTCGACAACCTCCGGCGGAGCCTCGTGGCCCCGGCAATGCTCGTCGGGCTTGTCGGTGGCTGGCTGTCGGGCTCGGTTCGGGTGGCGGGGGCCGTCGGTGGACTCGTGGTCTTTGCGGCGTTCCTGCCACCCTTGCTTGCTGGTCTGCTCGACTTCCTGCGCAAACCTCACGACGTGCCGGTGGCCACCCACCTCCTGGAAGCAGCACAGGCAGCCGGGCGGCCGCTGGCGCAGGCGCTGCTCGGACTCGCCATGCTGCCGTACGAAGCGGCCGGGGCGGTCGACGCCATCGTGCGGACGCTCTGGCGCATGCTCATCTCCCGCCGGCGGTTGCTTGAATGGCGGACGGCCGCCGATGCCGATCGCGCCGCCGCGGAGACGCTGCCGGGATTCTTCTCGGCGATGATCGTCAGCCCAGTGATCGCCATCCTGGTGGCGGTAGTGCTCTTCTTGGCCGGCCGGTCAGACATGATCGTGGCCGCATTCCCCTGGCTGGCGATCTGGTTCCTCGCGCCGCTGTTCGCCTGGTGGCTGAGCCTGCCTCTGCCGCCCTCCACCGCCCCACTCTCCGCCGCCGAGCAGCAGTTTCTGACCACCGCCGGCCGCCGCACGTGGCGGTATTTCGAAGAGTACGTAAATACCCGTACCAACTGGCTCCCACCGGACAATGTCCAACAAAACGGCGAACTGGCCATTGCCGCTCGCACCAGCCCGACAAACATTGCGATGGCTCTGCTTTCCGACCTCGCCGCCTGCGACTTCGGCTGGTGTTCGGTGCCCCGACTCATTGATCGCATCGACCGCACGTTCGACACGATTGCCGGCCTCGAACGGCACCGGGGGCATCTGTTCAATTGGTACGACATCCACACCCTTACCCCACTCCTGCCGAGGTATGTCTCGACGGTCGACAGTGGCAACCTGCTCGGCAGCCTGCTCGTGCTCGCGGGAGGACTCGAGGAACACATGGATGCGGCGGTCATGTCGCCGCGGGTCTTCACCGGCCTCGACGACACGCTGCAGATTCTCGCGGCAGACCATAACGTCTACCTGGACTGTCAGCTCCGGCCTCTCGATGATCCTCCACCGGGCCGCGGTATGCCCCACGGCCTGGTCGGCGAGACCGTCACCGTGTCCCGGGCAGCGGCCGTGCTACCCCGCGTGATCGCGACCGCGACCGCCGCCCGGATCGGCGCCAACGACAGCGACACCCGCTGGTGGATTGAATCACTCATCCGCGTCGCGACCGACCAACTCGCTGACCTCCACCATCTCGCGACGTGGACAACACTCCCCCCGCCACCCGAGCATTTCTGGCAACGAGTCGCCGCGCAATCGAGCCCCCTGGCGGCACGTCTCCGGGAGATGCTGGCCCGGCTCGACGCCAACCCACCCCTCCGCGAGATCGCCAGCCTGCCAGAGACGCTGCTGCCACTCGTGACGGAGATGGAGCGGGCCAACGACACGAACCATTCGCCCGATACTCCGTCCTGCGCCCGCTGGCTCACGCTGCTCCACGTCGCCATCGAAGACGCCGCGCGGCACGCGACCACGCGGTTGGCTGAACTCGCCCGGCTCGCGGCGAGCTGCCGTGATCTCGCCGACGTCGACTTCCGCTTCCTGTATGACCCGTCGCGGCGACTGTTCGCCATCGGATTCAACGCCACGGAGCATCGCCTCGACGCGGGCTACTACGACCTGCTCGCTTCGGAGGCCCGCCTCGCCAGCTACGTACTGGTTGCCCGTGGCCAGCTCGAACAGGACCACTGGTTCGCGCTCGGCCGGCTGCTGACCACCGCCGATGGCGCGCCGACGCTGCTCTCCTGGAGCGGCTCGATGTTTGAATACCTGATGCCGATGCTGTTGATGCCCACGTGGAGCGGCACACTCCTCGATCATTCCTGCCGCGCCGCGGTGCACAACCAGATCACCTACGCGCGTCGCCGCGGTGTGCCGTGGGGTATCTCCGAATCGGGATACAACGCCCGCGATGCCCAGATGAACTACCAGTATCGTGCCTTCGGCGTGCCGGGCCTGGGACTCAAACGCGGACTTGCCGAAGACATCGTGATCGCCCCCTACGCCAGTGCCCTCGCGCTGCTGGTCGCGCCACACGCCGCCTGCGTCAACCTTCGTCGGATCGCGGCTGAGGGTGGACTGGGGACATGCGGCTTCATCGAGGCAATCGACTACACCCCTTCGCGCCGCGTACCCGCCGCCGGTGGGCTCGCCGGGGCCGCCGATCCTGCCGCTGCCACCCATTCCTCTGGCGGCGTTCTCGTGCGGCAGTTCATGGCACACCATCAGGGGATGAGCCTGCTGGCCTTCGCGTCCGTGCTGCTCGACGGGCCGATGCAGCGGCGATTCATGGCCGATCCGTCGCTCAAGTCGGCGACGCTGCTGCTGCAGGAGCGAATCCCGACGCTGACGGTCACGGTCTACCCGCATGCCGCCGAAGCTGCCGTACCCCGCGGCATATCGCCCGATCCGGCTGGCGCGAGCCGAATCGTGACCGACTTCGATGGCCCTGCGCCGCAGGTCCACCTGCTCTCCAACGGCCGCTACCACGTCGCCATCTCTGCCGCCGGCGGTGGCTGGAGCCGCTGGCGAGGACTCGCCGTCACCCGCTGGCGTGAGGACGCCACTCGCGACTGCTGGGGACAGTTCTGCTACCTGCGCGATGTCGACAGCGGCGTTGTCTGGTCCAACACCTGGCAGCCGACGACCCGCGGGGGACGGGGGAGCGGTGAGGCGATCTTCATGCAGTCGCGGGCGGAGTTCCGCCGAGTTGATGAGCAGATCGAGGCGCACACGCTCGTCAGCGTGTCACCGGAAGACGACGTGGAACTCCGCAGGCTTTCGCTCACCAACCGGTCCGAACGCCGCCGTGAGATCGAGGTCACCACCTATTCCGAGGTTGTAATCGCCCCGCAGGGCCAGGACGAATCACACCCCGCCTTTTCCAACCTCTTCGTAGACACCGAGATTCTCGTCGGCCGGTCCGCCATCCTCGCCACCCGCCGGCCTCGTGGGCCCGAAGATCGTCCCCCGTGGCTGCTCCACGTCATGACCGGAAGTTGTCTCACGGACGACTGCCAACATCTCGTGGGCGAACCGTCGTTCGAGACCGATCGCATGGCCTTCCTCGGCCGTGGCCGCACGCCGCGCGACCCGGCGGCGTTCGATCATCCCCTGCTCTCCGGCACCACCGGTGCCACGCTCGATCCGGTGGTGAGCATCCGCCGAACGGTCGTGCTCGAGGCGGGGGAAACGGTGCGGCTCGACATCGTCACGGGCATCGCAGACTCACGGGATACTGCGGCTGACATCGCCGTCAAATACTCTGACCCCTGCCTCGCCGACCGCATCATCGAACTGGCCTGGACGCGGGGCGCCATCATGCTGCAGCAACTGGCCATCTCGGAGTCGGAGGCGCAGTCCTTCGGACGGCTCGCGGGGTCGCTGGTCCACGCCTCCCGTCTGCGCCGCACGAGCCCGGCGGTGATCGTTCGCAACCGCCGTGGTCAATCGGGACTCTGGGGGCACGGTATCTCGGGCGACCTGCCGATTGTGCTGGTCCGCATCCGTGATCGCCACCAGCTCGAACTGGCGATGGAAGCCATCCGCGCCCATGCCTGGTGGCGGATGAATGGCCTCGACGTCGACCTGGTCATCTGGAACGAGGATGACTCCGTCTACCGACAGGTCCTGCACGAGTCGATTCTTGCTCTCGTCTCCGCCAGTCCGGAAGCCGGCCTGCTCGACCGGCCCGGCGGCATCTTTGTCCGGCGTGGCGAACAGCTTTCCGAGGAGGATCGGGTGCTCTTGCAGGCGGCCGCCCGCGTGATGCTCACCGACGAAGGAGGCACGTTGGTCGAACAGGTGGAAAAACGCGTCCGCTCCGAGATCGCTATCCCACCACTCAAGCCCCGACGGCGACTCCCCGCGCCGCTGTCAGCCGCGCCGGACGCAGATACGCGCACGGCCACCACCCCAGGCTTTGAGTCCGCGACGGAGCCGCTCCACGCATTCAACGGCTACGGCGGATTCACCGCTGACGGCGCGGCGTATTGCGTTCGCCTTCCCCCCGGCCTGTGCACGCCCGCGCCGTGGGTGAATTGCGTGGCCAATCCGCGGATCGGCACGATCGTCTCTGAATCGGGAAGCGGCTGCACGTGGGTCGACAACAGCCACGAGTTCCGGCTCACGCCCTGGACGAACGACCCCGTCTCCAACGCGGGGGGTGAGGCGATCTACATCCGCGACGAAGAAACCGGCCGCTTCTGGTCACCGACGCCCTACCCAACTCGTGGCCGCGGCACCTATGACGTGCGGCATGGTATCGGCAGCACCGTGTTCGAGCATGCTGACGACGGCCTCGCCACGGAGCTCACGATCTTTGTCGCTGAACATGAGCCGGTCAAGTTTGCGAGGCTCACCATTACCAACACCTCCGGCCGACCGCGTGCCCTGTCGATCACGGGATATTGGGAGTTGGTGCTGGGCGAACTTCGCAGCCGGTCGCAGATGCATGTCGTCACCGAGATCGACCATCTCACCGGGGCTCTCCTGGCCCGCAACGCCTTCGCCGGAGAATTCGCCGGCATGGTCGCCTTCTGTGATGCCAGCGAAGTGTCCCGCATGGTCACGGGCGACCGCACAGAGTTCATCGGCCGCAACGGCTCGCTGGCCGCGCCGGCAGCGCTTGAGCGAATGCGGCTTTCCGGGCGCGTGGGCGCGGGCTTCGACCCGTGTGCCGCGTTGCAGGTGCAGTTGCTGCTCGACGACGGCGAGCAGGAGACCGTCGTGTTCACGCTCGGAGCGGCACAGGGTGTGGCCGAGGCACAGCGGCTCGTGCAGCGGTTTCGCGGGACTGTAGCGGCGGAAGCGGAGTTCGCTGGCATGCAGGCAGCGTGGCAGCACAGGCTCTCGGCCGTGCAGGTTGAGTCGCCCGATCGGACGGTCAATGCACTGGTCAATCACTGGCTGCTGTATCAGACCGTGTCGTGCCGGCTCTGGGGACGCGCATCTCTCTATCAGTCGTCTGGGGCCTTTGGCTTTCGCGATCAGTTGCAGGATGCGATGGCCTTGGTGCACGCCGCGCCCGAACTGCTCCGCGAGCACCTGCTCCTCGCGGCGAGCCGGCAGTTCGAGGAGGGGGATGTGCAGCACTGGTGGCACCCCCCGGGGGGTCGTGGCGTCCGCACGCACTGTTCCGACGACCTGCTCTGGCTGCCAGCGGCGGTCTGCCGCTACGTGCAGGCGACCGGCGACACCGGCGTGCTCGACGAGTCGGTGCCATTCCTGCACGGCCGGCTGCCGCGGGCCGATGAGGAGGCGTTTTACGATTTGCCGCAGTCGGGCCCGACGAGCGGTCAACTCTACGAGCACTGCGTGCGGGCCATCAATCACGCACTCCGCTTCGGCGTCCACGGCCTGCCTCTCTTCCGTGGCGGCGACTGGAACGACGGCATGAATCTCGTCGGTCGGGAGGGCCGGGGCGAGAGCGTGTGGCTGGCCTTCTTCCTCTACGACGTGCTCCGCCGCTTCGGTGAACTCGCCGAGCAGCGGGAAGACGTCGTCATGGCGGATCGCTGCGCGATTGAGGCTGGTCGCCTGCGGGGCAACGTGGACGACGTCGCATGGGATGGCGCCTGGTACCGCCGCGGCAGCTTTGACGACGGGCTGTCGCTCGGTTCGGCGAGTTCGGCCGAATGCAAGATCGACTCGGTATCTCAGAGCTGGGCAGTGCTCTCTGACGCAGCCCCACAGGCGCGGGCTGCCACGGCAATGGCAAGCGTCGATTCGCTCCTCGTCTCACGGTCCGACCGGCTCGTCAAGCTGCTCACGCCCCCTTTCGACACCGCGCCATTCGAGCCCGGTTACATCAAGGCTTATCCGCCTGGTGTCCGTGAGAATGGCGGCCAATACACGCATGCCGCGGTCTGGACGGCAATGGCCTTCGCGGCGCTGGGCGACCACGCCCGCGCCTGGGAACTGTTCGGGCTCATCAATCCAATCAGCCACGGAGACACGCCCGAGGCGATCGCCACCTATCGGGTCGAGCCCTACGTGGTCGCCGCCGATATTTGTGCGGTCGCGCCCCACACCGGACGCGGCGGTTGGACCTGGTACACCGGTTCGGCCAGTTGGATGTACCGCCTGCTGATCGAGTCGCTGCTCGGTCTCGAACGGGAGGGCACGGTGCTCAGACTGTCGCCCCATCCGCACCGCGACTGGCCCCGTTACACGATCCGCTACCGCTATCTCGCGACGACCTACACAATCAACGTCATCCACCCGGGGCACGGTGTCCGTGAGGCCGGCCCCATCCATACAGTGGTGGTGGACGGGGTCCCGCAGTCCGACCACGCGATCCAACTCGTCGACGATTCACGAGAACATGTGGTCGACGTCGAATTGGCGTGATATTTCCGTAGACCTCACGCATGGCACAACGCTCCGCACCTGACGAAGAGCCCTGGCACTCTCTCGCCATCGACGAGGTGTTCCGCCGGCTGGAGAGTGGCCGCGAGGGTCTTTCGGTCGCGGAGGCGGCCCGCCGGCTCGCAGCCTACGGTCCCAACACCCTGCCCCGTGATCCACCACCGGCCGTCTGGCGGCTGGCAGTTGGGCAGCTGGCCAATCCGCTCATGCTCCTTCTCATGGCTGCGGCCGCCGGCTCGATCGCCACCGGCGACGTGAAAGATGCGGCCATCATCGCGGTGGTGATCGCGATCGACGCCTGCCTCGGCACCTGGCAGGAATTCAAGGCAAACCGCTCCAGCCGGGCGTTGGAAAGGCTGCTCCATATCCGCGCGGCCGTCAGCCGCGGTGGCACGGTCTGCGACATTCCCGCCGAGGAGGTCGTGCCAGGCGACCTCCTCTGGATCGAATCGGGCAACCGCGTGCCGGCCGATGCCCGGCTCATCTCCGCACACGGGCTCGAGATCGACGAATCGCTGCTCACGGGCGAATCGCTGCCGGTATGCAAGAACTCTGAGTGGACCGGCGACTCCAAATCGCCCCTGGCCGACCGGCTCGACATGATCTACGCGGGCTCGATCGTCACCCGCGGGCGGGCGGCGGCCATCGTCGTCGCCACTGGAACGCGGACGAGCGTCGGTGCGCTGGCGATCGACGTGGCCACACGGCCCGCTGGCAAGCCACCGCTGGTGGCCCGCATGGAACGATTCACCCGTTCGATCGCAGTGGCCGTGGTCGTCGCCGCTACTCTCATCGGACTGCTCGGTGTGATGGTCGGCCAGCAGCCCCGGGAGATGTTTCTGTTCGCGGTGGTGCTGGCTGTGTCGGCCATTCCCGAGGGACTGCCCGTATCGCTGACGATTGCCCTGGCCATCGCCACCGGCCGAATGGCGGCACGCGGCGCCATCGTGCGGCGGCTGCCGGCAGTCGAGGGGCTTGGCAGTTGCACGCTGATCGCGACCGATAAGACCGGCACGCTCACCTGCAACGAACTCACGGCAACGGTCATCGAACTGCCCGCCGTCACCACCGACGCAGGCACGCCTGATCGGCTCGTCGTCAGCGGACAGGGATTCGCGCCGACAGGTGCCGTGCTCCGCCACGGGCTGCCGGTGCCGCCGAAACACGTGCAGTCGGCCGCCACGACGGAACCACGGCTCCGCGCACTCGTCACCTGCGGCGTCCTCTGCAACGAGGCCACGCTCCACCACCGCGATGGTGCCTGGACGTGGCGGGGTGACGCCGTGGACGTTGCACTGTTGTCGCTGGGGGTGAAACTCGGCCTCGAACGCGAGGCGCTGCTGGCGACGACCCCACAATCGGACGCCCTGCCGTTCGAGCCGGAGCACCGCTTTGCGGCGACGTTTCACGACACCCCGCACGGCCGGATGGCCTACGTCAAAGGGGCGCCGGAGGCCGTCTTACCGATGTGCGATGGTGACCTCGCCCTGATGGCCGGCTGGCACGAGCGGGCAACGGCATTGGCGGCCGAGGGCTTGAGGGTGCTGGCACTGGCACAGGGCCGGGCGCCCACCACAGGCTCCGTGCACGCGCCCCTGCCGGTGCTCGCAAACCTCGAATTCCTGGGATTTATCGGGCTCACCGATCCACTTAGGCCCGCCACGCGGGAGGCCGTCCGGCAGTGCGGCCAGGCGGGAATCAGGGTGGTGATGATCACCGGTGACCACCGACTGACGAGCCTGGCCATCGCCCAACAACTGGATCTGGCCCACGACGAATCGGAGGTGATCACCGGAGGCGAACTCGCCGACGCTTCCCCTGCTCGGTTCGCTGAGTTAGTCGACACCGCGAGGGTCTTCGCCCGCGTGACGCCGCGGCAGAAGCTGCAGATCGTCGAGGCCGCGCGGGCCGCCGGGCACTTCGTGGCTGTCACCGGCGACGGGGCGAACGACGCACCGGCGCTGCGGGCTGCCAACCTCGGCGTGGCCATGGGGCGAAGTGGCACCGACGTAGCCCGCGAGGCCGCCGGGCTCGTGATCAGCGATGACAACTTCGCCACGATCGTCGCGGGCATCGAGGAGGGACGCATCGCCTACGACAACGTCCGCAAGGTGATCTTCCTGCTGGTGAGCACCGGAGCGGCCGAAATGGTGCTCGTGACCCTGGCGGTAGCCACGGGATCGCCGCTGCCGCTCACGGCGGTGCAGCTCCTCTGGCTGAACCTCGTCACCAACGGCATCCAGGATGTGGCGTTGGCGTTTGAGCCCGGTCAGGGGGACGAGCTCGAACGCCAGCCCCGGCCGCCCGGCGAAGCGGTCTTCGATCGCGTCATGCTGCAGAGGATCATGCTCTCGGCAGTGGTGATGGGCGTGGCATCGTTCACGGTGTTTCGGTTCTGGCTGGGAAACGGCTTGGCATCCCAGGCCGATCCGTCCACGGCCAACGCCGCCACGCTCGCCGCAGCCCGCAATGCCACGCTCTTGGTGATGGTGCTCTTCGAGAATGCGCATCTGGCCAACTGCCGCTCGGAGACCCGCTCGGCCTTCTTGCTCCCGCTCAGGCGGAGTCCGTTCCTGCTCATGGGCACGCTCGTGGCACTGGGGGTGCACCTGCTGGCGATGCACTGGCCGCCGGTGCAATCACTCCTCGACATCACGCCTGTGAGCGGCCGCGAGTGGCTCATCCTGATGGCCGTGGCCGCCTCGATCCTGCCCGCCGTCGAGCTCCACAAGTGGTGGCGCCGGCGACGCACCACGACTTTTACGGCACGCGCCGCCTGAGCACCACCAGTGGGTCGGCCCCATCGCGGACATCCCGGTGGCTCAACGGCTTGGCGAGAATCATGCCCGCCACAAACCCCGCCACGTGGGCCGAGTAGGCCACGCCGCCTCCCCCGCCCTGATCGAGGAATCCACTCACGAGCTGAAACAGAAACCAGATGCCGACAGCCACATAGCCCGGCACATCGACCATCATCCGCAGCAGAATCACGCTCACGCGGCGGTGCGGGTGGAGCACGAGATAGGCCCCCAACACGCCTGAGATCGCGCCAGATGCCCCCAGGCAGGGCGTGAGTGCTGCCTCGCCCGAGCTATTGAGCGCGACGAAGGCCAGCGACGCGAGGATACCGGTGGCCAGATAGAAGATCAGGTATTTGACGTGCCCCATGTCGTCCTCGACGTTGTCGCCGAAGATCCACAGAAACCACATATTGCCGGCCAAATGCATGATGCTGCCGTGCATGAAGATCGCCGTCAGCAGTGTCATCCAGGGCGGGATCGGCGTGGCCTTGAGACCGGGATCGGGCACCTGCACCACGCCTTCAGGCGTCTGGATCATCCGCACCGACGGCTCGGTGATCACGTCCCGCCCAGAGATGATCTCCGCGGGCACCTGGCAGTAGGCGAGCGTGACGTTGTCGTTGGCCCCCATCTGCTGGAGCACCACGAACACGAACACGTTCGCCACCAGCAGCGCGATCGTCACAAACGGAAAA
>CANETO010000016.1 GCA_947440895.1 Planctomycetaceae bacterium
CGTGGATGATCTCCGGTGTCGAGCGGTAATTCTCCTCCAAGCGTACGACCGTTGCTCCAGGCCAGCGGCGTGGAAACTCGAGGATGTGCGAGATCTCAGCGCCGCGCCAGGCGTAGATCGACTGGTCGTCGTCGCCCACCACGCAGAGGCTGCGGTGGTCGCGGGCGAGTGCCGCCACGATCCGCTCCTGAATGCCGCTGGTGTCCTGGTATTCGTCGACGAGCAGATGGTCGAACCGGGCCGCCTCGGACTGTCGAACATCTTCGTGTTCGGCGAAGAGGTCGTCGACGGTGAGCAGCAGATCATCGAAGTCGACGGCGCCGGCCGTGCGGAGCGACTGCTGGTAGCGGCGGTATCCCGCGGCGGCGAGTTCCCAGGAGTCGCCCGCATCGGCGGGGAGGGAGGCGAACGCACCGTCTGGCCGCACCGCCGAACTCTTCCAACGGCTGATCCGATCGAGCAGATCACCGGGCCGCAGGGTGGCCTCCGGCACCTTCAGTTCCTTGAGCACCTTTCGGGCGGCCGTCTCCTGTTCACCACGGTCGATGATCGCAAACCGGCCCGGGAGCCCCACCCGCGCAGCATGCCGTCTGAGGATGCGGACGCAGAGCGAGTGGATCGTGGAGATTTCCGGCTTCTCGTCGCTGTTCGTCTTGAGCAGCTTGCCGGCCCGCGCCAGCATCTCCTTCGCGGCCTTGTTGGTGAAGGTGACAGCCAGAATCCGCGAGGGCCGCGTGCCTCGCCAGACGAGGTGGGCGATCCGGGCGATGACGACGCGGGTCTTGCCGGTGCCGGCGCCGGCAAGCACCAAGAGCGGGCCCACCGGCGCCCAGACTGCCTGGGTCTGCGCCGGATTGAGGCCGGTCGAAGGCTTCTGGGGAGCGGCTGGTCTGTCGGCGGGATTCATGGGACGCGGAATCTACCACACGCGTCACAGTCCGGCTTGACGCTCTGCGCCGAGAAGTCTCTATTTCTCGCGACTGCGGCCGCTGCTCCCTCAGGTTGGGAACCGCTCGCCGCCGCCGCCAGGAGCACGCCGTGAAGAAGTCATCGCACAACCGTCGCAGAAGGCCCGGCCCGCCGTCGGGAACGGCCTCTGAAGCTGAACTCCGCTCCCGGCAGGGGGGCGACGAGGCTACCGGGCTCGATGCCGGCCGCGTGGATCTCGCGCTCGCCGAGGAGGAACTCGGCGACAACGACCTCGCCGATGCGACGCTGGCGATCATCGATCGCGTGCGGCCCTACTTCAGCACGATTCTGGCCGGACTCGCTGCCGCCCTGGCGGCCTGCGTGGCGATGGCCGTGGTGTCGTCGCAGTCCGAGACCGCCCGCACGCAGAGCTGGGAGACCTGTCTATCAGCGATGTCGACGGGTGATGTGGAGTCGTTCACCGATGTGGTCCGCCGCTATCCGGGCACCGATGCGGCCCGCTGGGCGGAATTGATGATGGCCGATGCCGCCGTCGCCCAGGGCAGCGAACTGCTCTTCATCGACCGGGCTCGGGCGGAAGGACGCCTGCAGGCGGCAGTGGAAGCCTACTCGGCCTTGATCGCGGGCAAACCGCAGGGGTTGCTCGGCGAAAGAGCCGTTTTTGGACTCGCAAAGGCCCGGGAAAGCCTTGGTGAACTGGCCGAGGCCAGCCGTGGCTATCAGGCGGTGGCGGCTGAATTTCCGACCGATGCTCTGGCCCAGGTCGCAGCTGGCCGGGTTGCGGAACTTGGTCGCGAGTCGACCCGGCAGTGGTACGATTGGTTCGGAGCCCAGAAGATCTCGCCACCGGCCCCCACCACCAATGCTACCAATCCAGCCAACGCAGAGTCCCCACCCGCAACTCCAGCCGAGCCAGCAACTCCAGCCGAGCAAAACTGAAGAGGTTGATCTCTCCGCCAGCGATGGGTCGGAGTTGGGGTCTGTGGAGTTTGGCTCTGACGAAGAACTGGCGGCGGTGGACGCAGGACCGCCAACGACCGGGCTGAGCAGCCTTGCCCCAGGCACCGACGTTCGCTGGACCGCTGATGCCGACTCGGTTGGCACGCGACTGGACGTCTTCTTGGTGCGGGCGTTTCCGGAGCAGAGCCGGTCGTTTCTGGCCCGGTCCATCGACAAGGGGGCCGTGCGGGTGGATGGTGTTATCGCGCGGGCGTCGCACAAACTGCGATCTGGAAATGTCGTCTGTATGACCGTGCCAGAGCCGCCCCGGGCCGGGCCGGCGGCGGAGGAGATCCCGCTCGAGTTTGTGCATCTTGATGACTGGATCGCGGTAGTGAACAAGCCGGCGGGCATGGTCGTGCATCCCGCCAAAGGAAACTGGAAGGGCACGCTCGCCGGGGCGCTGCGATGGCACCTGGAACGAGCGAATCCTGCCGGTGACGGTGCTTCCGGACTCTCGAACGCCGGCGGCCCAACGCGGCCGGGGATCGTGCACCGTCTCGACCGCGACACCAGCGGCGTCATCGTCGTGGCCCGTACTGAGGAGGCCCATCACGCGCTTGCGAAGCAGTTCGAGCAACGGACGGTGACGAAGACCTACCTTGCGATCACGCAGGGGCAGCCACAGTTCGACCGCGATGAGATCAATCTGCCGATCGGCATCCATCCCTATCAGCGGGAGAAGATGGCCGTTCGTCGCGACCATTCCACCAGCCGCGACGCGGTGACCCGGTTCGAGGTGCTGGAGCGGTTTCGTGGGGCGGCACTCGTGAGGGTTTCTCCAAAGACCGGGCGGACACACCAGATCCGTGTGCATCTCGCGGCGATCGGCTGCCCGGTGCTCTGCGACGGCCTGTACAGCGGCCGCACCCGCATTGAGCGAGCCTTCTTCGGCCTGCCTGCCGGGGAGTCTGAGCCGGGCGCGGCGCTGATCGAGCGGCAGGCATTGCATGCGGCCAGCCTGGCGGTCGACCATCCCGTGACGCGGGAACGGATCGAATTTACCGCGCCGCTGCCTGCCGACGTGCAGCGGGTGCTCGACGCGCTGCGTGGGTAGGCATGGCGGCGCGATGCCTAGCTGGTCGGGCTATCGTCGTCATCGTCCGCAAGCAGCAGCGCCCGCGGCAGCGTCGAATCGATGACCCGGCCAATCGCGACCACGAACCCGATCGCCCCGTCACGCCAGCCGCTCCGCAGGACGTAGCTTTTCACGAACGCGGCCAGACCGCGAACTGGCAGGGTCCAGACACCGGCCCGTTCCCCTTTCAAACGCAGAATGTCGGCCTTCAGGGGCGCGTAGCGGAGCGACCGTGCCAGCACGTCGCGGCAGTCAACAAAGCTGTAGTGAAGGATCGAGCCGGCCAGCATGCGTGGCGGCCGCTGCGATTCGACCTCCTCGTGGACCGCGATCTCCTTGAAAGCTGCCGTCGTGCGGTTGAACAACCGGAGCACCCGCTCGTCTCGCCAGACGCCATGACGAACCTCCCGCCGGCCCACGAAGGTGCGTCGGCAAAACGCCCAGCAGGCAGCGGGATCGGAGAGATCGAGGCGACTGCAGGCCGCCTGCGCCTCGCCATCGAGTACTTCGTCGGCGTCGAGCGACAGGATCCAGTCGTGAGCGGCCAGTTCCACGGCCCGCCGTTTCTGCAGGCCGTATCCGAGAAAGGGCTGATGCTCGACGCGGGCTCCCGCGTCGCGGGCCAATGCCACCGTGTCGTCGGTCGAGCCGGAGTCGAGCACGAGTCGTTCGGCGCACATCTCGACCCCCCGCAGCACCTCGGTGATCCGGGAGCCGGCATTCCGCGTGATGATGACCGCCGAGATCGGCAGGTGGTCTCGGCCGGAGTGGATGTCAGCCGTAGCCGTACCGTCGGCGCTCGTCCCGAAGGCGGAGGGGCCGATGGTGGACGGGAGGGGGGAGGATGGCATGGCCATCATGGTGTGCCAGGAGCGGGTTCGGGATCCAGCAGGGTCTGCCCGCCGTCTCCAGTCCGCAGTGGGAATTCCAGGACGAAGGTGCTTCCTTCGCCGAGCACGCTGGTCACGCGGATATCGCCGCCGTGTTCGCGGAGAATTTTCCGGCTGACGGTGAGGCCGAGTCCGGTACCGCGAGCCCCCTTGGTCGACACGAACAGGTTGAAGATCTCGGCGATGGTTTCCGGTGTCATGCCCGCGCCGTTGTCGCTGACGGTGACGCCGACACGTTGGGCGACCGGGTCGCAGGCGACCTGAATCGTCACCCTTGCGTTTGGCCGTTCCTCGACGGCATCGATCGCGTTGGTCACCACGTTGAGGATCGCCCGCGACAGCGCTTCCGGGTCAAAGAGCAACTGTGGGATGTCATCTGGCGGGGACCAACCAATCGTTGCCCCGATCTCGGCCACCCGCTGTTCGACGGTTTCCACGATGTCGGTGACCAGCGCCACCAGGTCGGATGGCACGGGGTCGGGCTCCCGTTCCTTGCTGAACGACAGCATGTCCATCACGAGCGAGGAGATCTTGTTCTGGTTTCGGTTGACGATGTCCCAGCCCTTGCGGACCACGGCGAGGTCGTCGTTTTCGAGCCCCATGTCGACAAGGTAGCTGCCGCCCCGGATGCCCTGCAGGATGTTCTTGATATGGTGCGAGAGCGTAGCGATCGTCTGGCCGACGGCGGCCAATCGCTCCGACTGCACCATCGCGGAGTAGTAGGTGGTGTCCTCGACGGCCAACGCCGCCTGATGGCCGATGGCGATCAGAAGCTTGAGATGTTCGTCGGTGAACTGCCGTTGCCCCCCCTCGATCGCATCTCCCAGCGGCACCGTGGTGTCGACATAAATCACACCGACCGTGCCATAGCGGCCCTGCATCGGCACGCAGATCGCCTCCCGCACGCCGGTTCGCACAACGCTGTGCCCGCCGCTGAAACGGTCGTCATCCTGGGCGTCGCTCGTGATCACACCCTCGCCACGATCGAGCACGTAGTCGAGGATCGTGCGACTGATGGCCATCGACGTCGCCTGTCCCACTCGCCGGTCACGCCGGGCCTTCGTGCGAAGCTGTTTGGACTCGGGGTCGAGCAGCATGATGCAGCCACGGTCGGCCTCGATCCACTCGAAGACCAGTTGCAGAATACGGCCAAGAAGGTCATCGATGTCGAGGGTGTGGCTGACGGCGAGAGACGTGCGATACATCACCTGCAGGTTGCTGCGGGCGCGTGCCAGCCAGCGATTCTGAGTGTCGTCGGGAAGCGGTTCGCCGGCTGTGGCGGCATCGGCATCGCGGGCCGTCCTCACGATTCGCGAGCCTTCGCCGTCATTGGCTGCCGCGACGATGTCGACCTGCCCTGCCGTGGGCCCGTCCTCGCCGTCCTTGGAATAGACGAGGATCGTGCGGCCCACCTGGATCTGATCGCCACTGGCGAGTTCCGCCCGCTCGATCTTGCGGTTGTTGAGCCAGGTGCCGTTCGAGCTTTTCAGGTCGCCCACGACGAACAGCTCGCCCACCCGGCGAACCTCGGCATGCCGCCTGGAGACTTCGTTGTCATCCAGTTGCACGAAGTTGCCCGTCTCGCGGCCGATGCTCATGGCCCCTTCGTGGCTCGTGAGGTCGTAGCGGGTGCCGCGATTACGGCCCTGGATCACGAAAAGGGAAGGCACGGCGAGGCTCCACGGGGTCGACATCCGATTCCAATCCTACCCGTTTCATCGCCACTCACGGGAGATGGCTAAAATGCAGGCGAGGCCGCTGTCGGCCCGAGAAACCGTTCACAAAACCCTCACGAATCCTCCAGGCACCCCCCCCATGAACCGTGTCATCCCCATGCTGTTTGGGCTCGTCTACCTCGGCGTCAGCGTGTTTCAGCCAACGGTAGAGGTTCGGGCAGAGTCGGCTGCGGAAGCGGCCGACGATACCGCGGTGCGCGAGCGGCTGAGGCTGGCAGTCGAATGGCTGGCCGCTCCCGAACGGGAGGGGCGTGGGCCGGGTACGAAAGGGATCGACCAGGCTGCCGACTGGGTGGCCGACCAGTTGGCCGACATCGGCCTCGACACGATCGTTGGCAGCGGCACCGCGGCCCATCCGGCCCCGACCGAAGGCCGGCTTGAGACCCGCAGCCCGTTTCAGCGGTTTGGCATGACGCTTGACGCGAAGCTCGGCCCCGCTGCCGCGAACACGGCCGAAGTGGTGGGCCCGCCGGGGCAGGACGGTGTGCCGCGGACGATTCCACTCGAACTGGGGAAAGACTTCACGCCCTTGGCCGCGGGTGGTTCGGGCACATTCGACCTGCCGCTGGTGTTTGCCGGGTACGGCATCACGGCTCCCGCGGAACACTACGACGATTACGTGCCCCTCTCGGCCGGCGGTGCGGGCCAGCAGGGGGTGGTCAAGGGGGCGGCCGCCGTTGTCTTGCGGCAGGAACCGCAGAAGGACGACCCGCACAGTGTCTTCGACGGCAATCAGGCGTCGCAGTATGCGGCGCTGGCCCGTAAGGTCGCCAATGCGTCGGAGCACGAGGCGGGCGGCGTCGTTTTCTGCAACGACTCAGATGCCGATGGCGACTCGCTGATGGCCTTCACCCGGGCCGGAGACGGCTCTGAGAACCGCACGATGCCGATCCTCCAGATCCGACGGTCGATCATCGACGACGTCGTGAAAGCCTCGCTCGGACGGAATCTTGACACCATCCAAAAACAGATCGATGAGTCGCTCACGCCGCAGAGCGGGCTGCTTACCGGCTGGAGAATCCGCGGCCAGACGGCGATTGATCGCACTGAAACCGAGGGCCGGAACGTGATCGCGATTCTGCCGGGGGTGGGCTGGCCGCAGGACGGAGCCACTGCTGATGCTGGAACACAACCGCCCGAAACGGTCGTGCTGGGCGCGCACTACGATCACCTTGGCTACGGGGGCGCGAATTCCGCGGCACCGGGCGACCATACGGTGCACCACGGCGCCGATGACAACGCCAGCGGAACAGCCCTGCTCGTCGAGGTGGCGAGGATGCTGAAACAGCACGGGCCATTTCCGCGAACGATTCTCTTTGTCGCCTTCTCCGGGGAGGAGCGGGGTTTGCTTGGCAGTGCCCACTATGCGGCCAACGCGGTGGTGCCGCTCAATGAAACCGTCGCAATGGTGAATCTCGACATGGTGGGGCGGCTCGACGGCAACAAGATCGTTGTTCACGGCACAGGCACGGGAACTGGCTTCGATGCGCTCGTGGACAGGTTCGTGGCCGCCCGTGGCTTCGAGGCCGCCAAGGAGCCTGGTGGCTTTGGGCCGAGCGACCATTCAAGCTTTTACGCGAGAAAGATTCCTGTGCTGCACCTCTTCACCGGTTCGCACGCCGACTACCACCGGCCCACCGACACGGCCGATAAGATCAACTACGACGGCATGGTGCGGATCACACGGCTCGTGGCCGATGTCGTCCGCGAGCTGGCCACGGTTCCCGACCGCCCCGGCTACATCGAAGTGGCCTCGAAGCAGTTTGCCGGCGGTGGCGGCGACCGCCCGTATTTCGGGAGCATTCCCGACTTTGGCAAGCCGGGGAAGGGCTACGCGGTCACCGGCGCGACGAAGGATTCACCTGCGGCCCAGGGTGGCCTCAAGGGGGGCGACGTGATCGTCCGACTGGGAGAAAGCGCCGTCACCGGGCTCGAGGATTTCGACAGCGCCCTGCGGAAGCACAAAGGGGGCGACACGGTGCCGGTGGTGGTGATGCGGGACGGTACCGAAGTCACGCTGCAGATCACGCTTGGTCCGCCGAAGTAAACGGAAGGCTGCTGCCCTCTGGAGGTTTTCAGGCGTTTTTTGGCCTTGAGCCAGACTGGGTGGGTCGCCATGATCCCGCCCGCCCACGGCCCCTAGCTGCCCACGAATCGTTTCGGCGGCGATCGGTCAGCACCGTGGGGGATGCGTGTGAAACAACCAGCAAGGAGTGCTTTTCGTGAACAGGCAAATCGCCAGTATCGTGTGCGCGGCCGTCGTGGCCCTCATGCAGGTTCCCGCCTTGGCCCAGGCTCCCGTGGCTGTGCCGCAGGGGCAGCCGCAGCAGGTTCAGCCCACGTCGCCGATGTCCCACATCGCCGTCATCGACGTCGGCTACATCTTCAAGAACCATGCCCGCTTCAAGGGCGCCATGGACAAGATGAAGGACGAGGTCATGGCCGCCGAGAACGCCCTCAAGGGTGAGCGCGACCGCATCAACGGCCTGATGGAGCAACTCAAGGGCTTCAATGTCGGTACTCCCGAATACAAGAAGCTGGAAGCCGAGATCGCCAAGGGACAGGGCGACTTCAACGTCAATGCGCAGCTCCAGAAGAAGGACTTCATGGACCGCGAGGCGAAGGTCTATCTGCAGGTCTACACCGAAATCGAGAAGGCCGTCGGTCAGTTCTCCCGTGAGCATGGGATTGCCGTGGTGTTCCGGTTTGATGGCGATCCGGTCGACGGTGCCGACCGCAACCAGATTTTGCGTGGCATCACCAAGCCGATCGTGCATTATGAAGCCGGCAACGACATCACCCCCGACATCCTCAAGATGCTCAATGGTGCCGCTGTTGCCGATCAGACTGGCCGTCCCGGTGCGGTGCCGGCGCGGACCCGCTAACGTTTTCGGTCCGCCTCCTCCCTCGGAGTCGCAGCGGGGCGGCCGCTGCGGGTGTCCCCATGCAATATGAGATGCGGTTGCGGTCGCAACGCACGCTCCGGAAGTCGGTGTCCGTCACGGGCGTCGGCTACTGGAGCGGGCGGGAGAACCGGGTGGAGCTCGAGCCCGCTGCTGCCGGTGCGGGCGTGGTCTTCGTGCGGGCCGACCTGGCGGATGCGGTGACGATTCCCGCCGTGGTGGAGCATCGCATCGAGGCGTCGAGTCGAACGAATCTCAGCGTGGGCGTCGTTCGTGTGGAGATGGTGGAGCATCTGTTGAGTGCGTTGGCTGGGCTCGGCATCGATTGCTGTCGCGCGCGGGTGCACGGAGAGGAGATGCCGGGCCTCGACGGGTCGTCGCAGGCGTTCGTCGAGGCCATCGATGCGGCGGGAGTCGAGGAGCTCGATGCCCCCATCGATCCGATCGTGGTCGATTCGGTGGTGCGGATCGGCGATGACACGGCCTGGATCGAGGCGTCTCCGCCCCGGTGTGCCGGGCTCACGGTCGACTATGAATTGGACTATGGGAGCGGTCCGATCGGCAGGCAGGTGCTGTCGCTGCGGGTAACGCCGGAGGCCTATCGCACGGGCCTGGCTGCCGCCCGCACGTTTCTACCGGCGGAAGATGCCGAACGACTCCGGGCAGCCGGCCGCGGGCTGTCGGCCACCACCGGCGACCTCCTGATTTTCGGCCCCAACGGGCCGATCGGCAACACGCTTCGCTGGCCCGACGAGTGCGTGCGTCACAAGGTCCTCGACCTGATCGGCGATCTGTCACTCGCCGGTCGGCCGATCCACGCTCACATCCGTGCCCATCGCAGCGGACACCGTCTCAATGGTGCCCTTGCCGGCCGCCTTGCGGCTGCTGCCAGGCTTGAGCCCACCTCCGCCTGATATCGCACGGTCACCGAAGGGTCTTTTGGGATGGATGAATTTCAAGCCACGGTGCCGATGCGGGATGACACGACTCCCCGCGGAGGAATGCTCCGCGGGTTGCCTGCGTCGGTGCATCCCGCCGCCGTTGTCGAGGCGGGCGCGCAGCTCGGTGAAGACGTGACGATCGGACCCTTTTGTTGGGTGTCGGCCGGGGCGGTGATCGGTAGGGGCACCGTGCTCGAGAATCACGTCACGATCATGGGCGATGTGCGAATCGGTGAGCGGAACCACCTGTTTTCCAATGCCGTGATTGGCGGTGATCCGCAGGACGTGAGCTACCGCGGCACGCGGACGCGGGTTGAAATCGGTGATTGCAATATCATCCGGGAAGGCGTCACGATCAACCGCGGCACGGAAAAGGAAGAGGGCGTGACCTCCATCGGCCACGGCAATTTCCTGATGGCGTGCAGCCACGTGGCGCATGACTGTCGCATTGGCGATCACTGCACGCTGGCGAACGGCACGCTTCTGGGCGGGCACGTGCGTGTGCATTCGCGGGCTTCGCTCTCCGGCGCGGTCGCCGTGCATCACTGGACCACGATCGGCGGTTGGTCGTTCGTTGCGGGGCTCTCCCGCGTGCTGCATGACGTGCCGCCGTTCATGCTCTGCGAGGGTCTGCCGGCTCGGCCGCGGTGCATCAACGTGGTAGCGCTCAGGCGGGGCGGGTTTTCCCGCGAATCGATCGCGGCCGTGACCGAGGCGCATCGACTGCTCTATCGGGCGAAGGTGACGCTGGAGCCGGCCCGGGAAATCCTGCGATCACAGGCGATGCTGCTCCCCGACGTGGTGCAGTTGCTCGACTTTCTGGCTATGCAACAGGAAGGGCGGCATGGGCGCGCCCGCGAACGAAGGAGGGCGGCATGACTCGCGTGAAGGTAGCAGTGGTCGGTTGCGGACATCTCGGAACGATTCATGCGAGGCTGCTCGCTGCACGTGCCGATGCCGAACTCGTGGCGGTTGTGGATCCCGTTGCCGAGTCGCGACAACGGGTCGCTGAGGCCCATGGCTGTGCTGCGGTCGCAGAGCCGCTCGATCTCGTCGGCCTGGCCGATGCGGTCGTCGTCGCGGCGCCCACCTGCCTGCATGCGCAGGTGTCGCTGCCGTTGCTCTCCAGTGGCCTCGATCTCCTGATCGAAAAGCCGATCGCGGGTGATCTCCACGAGGCGGAACAGATTGTCGCCGCGGCCGAGCGGCACGGTCGTGTCGTCGCCGTGGGGCACGTGGAGCGGTTCAATCCCGCCTGGCGGATGGCCGTCGAGAAGTGCGGGCGAATCCTGACAGTCGAGTCGGCGCGGCTGGCGCCGTTTACGTTTCGATCGCTCGACGTGGGCGTCGTGCTCGACCTCATGATCCACGACATCGATCTCGTGCTCTCGCTCAATCCCGGTCGGCTCACCCGTGTCGAGGCGCACGGTCTCGTCGCCACGGGCGGTCATGAGGATGCGGTGCGGGCCCGGCTCGTCTTTTCTTCCGGTCTGGTTGCTGACCTTTCCGCCTCTCGGATTCACCCCACGCTCAGCCGCCGCGTCTCGCTGTGGGGAACCCAGGGGGTCGTGTCGGCCGACTTCAATGCCAAGACGGTCGAGGTTGTGGGGCCGTCTCCCGCGGTCAGGAGCGGCGGCTTCGTTGCCGCGGCCGTGCCTCCGGCCGAACGGACGGCGCTCAAGGAGCGTTTTTTCAGCGAGATTCTGCCGCGTGAGACGCTGGCCGTCCCCGATGCCAACGCCATCGCCTGCGAGCACGACGAGTTCCTCGCGGCCGTGCGGACTCGCCGCACGCCACTCGTTTCAGCGGCCGCGGGCGCTGCGGCGCTCGGAGTTGCGATGCGGGTGCTCGAAGAACTGGCGTGCACCAGGCTTGGCGATGATGCGGCTGTCGGGGCGATCCCGTTGCCTTCCAGCCAAGCCGCCTGACGCCGCCGGTCAGGGGACCCTCGAGGTTTCCAAGTCGGCATGAGCGGCACGACCGTCACGAGCGGACGTCTTGGCACCTGAACGAAGCATGCTGGCGGCGCCGATCGGGCCGCTTGCACCGCCACGCGGAGCAGTCCCAAAGCTGCTCCTGCCGAGCGCCGAAGACATCATGTGGGGTGGTGGTGGGACCGCGTCAGCTTCGAGTTGCATGGGGGATTTCATGGAACGCTTCGACCGGATCACGCTGGTGGAGGACGACGTCCGCCGTGCCGTCCGCCAGACACGGTATCTACCTGCCGCGAGCGTCGCGGTGGCGGCATTCGCATTCCTGCTGACGACCGTGGTCTGGCGACTGGTTCACCAGACCAGTGCGGTCGAGGCTGCGGTCCACCAAAGCATCGCCGGCATCAATCGCTTCGGCGCGGCGACGAGTGGAGACCTGGCGCGGTTGCACGAGGGCCTCGTCCAGCAGACAGTTGCCACAGGCGAATTGGAGGCAAGGCTGCTGAGGCTGGAGTCGTCGGGAACGGCAACTCTCGAGCGCGTCCAGGCCATCGGTGTCGACATGGCTCGTCAGGCAGCCATCGCAGATCAGGTGCGGAGTGAATTGACGCGGGCGACGGCGGGCGTTGCTCAGACGCGTCAGGAGATTCTGGAGCGACTCGCCGTGCATACCGATCGCAATGCGACGGCCCGCGATGCGATGATCCGGGAGGTCCATGCCGCGATCAGCCAGATGGAGCAATCATTGCTGGCCCAAGCGGAGGATTTCCAGCACCAGAAGCAGCAGTTCGACGCTGCCGCCGAGCGTGACCGGGCCACCAGACGGGTCATGCTTCATGAGGCGACGCAGGCATTTACGGTGCAGGTGGAAGGCCTGAGGCAGATTCTTGACGGGCTGCGAGTCGATTCCGCGACGGTTGACGCCGGCGTGTCGCCCGGAGGGGTGACGTCGGCGGAGGTCTCTTCCGGGGCTGGCAACACAGGGGAAGAGACAGAGTCTGATCGGGTTGAGGAACCGGCAACGGCAGCCCGGGATAAGGAGGCTGTGCTCGAATAGGCACACGGCTCTGACGCGGTATTGGCGGAGCGGCCTGCGGCTGCCGATAAACGGAAGCGGGGCGGATGGTCGCCCGGTATCGGAGGGCTCGAAGCATGCAGCGGAGAATCGTCATCCTCGTCGTGATGACAGCGGCGTGGCATGGGCTTGCCGGCGCTGTGCTGTCGGCGTCGCAGGAAACGCCCACAACCCCCGTCGTGTTCGACGGCCTTGGCCTTGAAGACTTCAAGGGCAGCGGTTCGATCGCCTCGGCACTGCGGGGGATCGAATCGGATTCGAAACCGGCGGATCTCCCGCTCGGCGTCCCTGTGGATGTGGTCGTCAGGGGGCCGTCAGGACGGGGCAGCGGCGGCGACCCACTGGCTGCCGAGATGAAGAGCCGACTCCAGGGAATTGACCTCACTGCGGGCATGCAGGCTGATCCGGCTGCCA
>CANETO010000017.1 GCA_947440895.1 Planctomycetaceae bacterium
GATCGCGTTCAACCGCGAGGAGTTCGACCAGAAGGTGCAGCGCGGCCTCGACCTCTCGCCGGTGAGCGAGGTGCTCGTCGAAGAGTCGATCCTCGGCTGGAAGGAATACGAGATGGAGGTGATGCGCGACGCGGACGACAACGCCGTCGTGATCTGCTCCATCGAAAACTTCGATCCCTGCGGCGTGCATACCGGCGATTCGATCACGGTCGCCCCGGCGCTCACGCTCACCGACCGACAGTATCAACGGATGCGCGACGCCAGCTTCGCCGTGATTCGGGCCATCGGGGTCGAGACGGGCGGTTCGAACATCCAGTTCGCCGTGCATCCCGAGAACGGCCGGATGATCGTGATCGAGATGAACCCTCGCGTCAGCCGGTCGAGCGCGCTGGCGAGCAAGGCCACCGGCTTCCCGATCGCGAAGATCGCCGCCAAGCTGGCGGTGGGCTGGCGGCTGCACGAACTCCCCAACGACATCACCCGGCGGACGAAGGCCTGCTTCGAGCCATCGATCGACTACGTCGTGGTGAAAGTGCCCCGGTTCGCCTTCGAGAAATTCCCCGAGGCCGACAGTCGGCTCACCACGCAGATGAAGAGCGTCGGCGAGACGATGGCGATCGGTCGCACATTTAAAGAAGCCTTTCAGAAGGCGCTCCGTGGCCTGGAAGTCGGCAGCTTCGGCTTCGGCTGCGACGGCAAGGACCTCTGGGGGACCGCGGCGGAGCCGGCCCTCGATGACATCCGAGCCCGCGTGGCAACGGCCGATCCCGACCGGGTCTGGTATCTCCGGTATGCGTTCAAGGCCGGCATGACCGTCGAGGAACTCCACGAACTCACCGCCATCGACCGCTGGTTCCTCGACCAGCTCCAGCAGATCGTGGAAATCGAAAGCCTGATTCGTACGGTCGGCTCATTGACTGCGATCGACGATGCGCTCCTGCGGCATGCGAAGCAGGCGGGCTTCTCCGACAGGCAACTGGCCGTGATGCTCGGCGCCTCGGAGATGGACATCCGTGACGACCGCAAACGGCGGGGAATCGTCGCCACCTACAAGGCGGTCGACACCTGCGCCGCCGAGTTCGAGGCCCAGACTCCCTACTACTACTCCACCTGGGAGGAAGAGGACGAAGCCCGTCCGAAAGAGCCCGGCAAGAAACGGGTGATGATCCTCGGTGGTGGCCCCAACCGCATTGGGCAGGGCATTGAGTTTGACTACTGCTGCTGCCACGCCAGCTTCGCGCTTCGCGAGATGGGGATCGAGAGCGTGATGGTCAATTCCAACCCCGAGACGGTGAGCACCGACTACGACACGAGCGACATGCTCTTCTTCGAGCCGCTCACCTGCGAGGACGTCCTCAACATCGCCGACCGTATCCAGCCCGATGGCGTGATCGTGCAACTCGGCGGACAGACCCCGCTCAACCTCGCCAGGGCGCTTTCTGCGGCCGGACTGCCGATCATCGGCACGAGTGTCGACACGATCGAGATGGCGGAGGACCGCGAAAAGTTCCGCGAACTGCTCGACCGCCTCGGGCTCAAGCAGCCGGCCAGCGGCATTGCGCGAACGCTGGAGCAGGCCCGCCGCGAGGTGGCCAGGATCGGCTTCCCTTCGCTCGTGCGGCCCAGTTTTGTGCTCGGCGGACGGGCGATGGAGATCTGCTACGACCACGTGCAGTTCGAGCGGTATGTCGCCGAGGCCTTTGCCGTGGCCCAAGGGCAGCCGGTGCTGATCGACCGGTTCCTCGAGGATGCGATCGAGGTCGACGTCGACTGCATCTGTGACGGCCGCGACGTGATCGTTGCCGGCGTGATGGAGCACATCGAGGAGGCTGGCGTTCACTCCGGCGATTCGGCCTGCTGCATTCCGCCGCACAGCCTGTCGGTGGAGGTGGTCGACGAGATCAAACAGGCCGCCGCACGCATGGCGAGAGCCCTGGGTGTGGTCGGGCTGATGAATGTGCAGTTCGCCGTCAAGAAGGAGGATGGGAAGCCGACGCTGTATGTGATCGAAGTGAACCCACGGGCGAGTCGCACCGTGCCGTTCGTCGCCAAGGCGACGGGCCTGCCGGTGGCAAAGGTGGCGGTGAAGGTGATGGCGGGAGTGACGCTCGCGGAGCAGGGGATCGTGGCCGACCCGCTGCCAGCCCACGTGAGCGTGAAAGAGAGCGTGTTTCCGTTCGTGAAGTTCGCCGGCGTCGACATTGCCCTGGGCCCGGAGATGCGAAGCACCGGCGAGGTGATGGGCGTGAGCGACCGCTTCAGCATCGCCTTCGCGAAGAGCCAGATTGCGGCCGGCATCCTGCTGCCGCAAAAAGGAAGGATCTTCCTCAGCGTGGCGAGTCCGCAGGCCAAGGAGATGATGGTGGGGCTGGCCCGCCGGCTCTTGGCGATGGGCTTCGAGTTGATCGCGACCTCCGGCACCGCGAGGGCGCTCACCGAGGCGGGTATCGCGGTCGAGATCGTGAAGAAACTGCAGGAGGGTCATCCGAACCTGATCGATTCGCTGATCGACGGCCGCGTGCAGCTGATCTTCAACACGCCGCGGGGCAAGGGGGCGAGAACCGACGAGGGCCGCATCCGGGCCGCGAGCGTGCAGTACGGCGTGCCCTGCATTACTACGCTGCCTGCAGCGGAGGCCTGCGTGCTGGCGATGGAGGCCCTCCGCACCGAGCAGCTGGAAGTGCAGGCGATCCAGGACCGCTTCCCGGAGAGCGTCGCGGCCCGGTGACCGCCCTCAGCCTCGCTTGAGGGCGGCACGTTTTCCAACGTGGCGGATGTGACGGCAGTTGGGTGGTATCCTGCGGTATGCCTGTTTCCTTTCCCACCGTGCCACCCACCCCGCGTCCGCTTCCGGCGCCGTCGCCTGACGAGCCGCCGCGGTTCACGGCCCGCACGCTCGAAGGCCTCGAATGGATCCTCGCCCGCGAACTGGAGCAGGTGGGGGCGCAGGACCTCCGCATCGGTCGGCGGACGATCGAATTTTCGGCCGCTCCCGGGGCTGAGAAGGAGACGCTCTACCGGACGGTGCTTGAGAGTCGGACGGCGATCCGCGTACTCGAGCCGCTTGGGCGGTTTCGCGTCGACTCCCCCGATTCGCTCTATCGCGCGATGCAGGAGGTCGACTGGACGGAGCAGCTCAAGACCTCCGACACGCTGCGGGTCGATGCCGCGATCCACGACACGTTTCTCACGCATTCGCTCTACGCCGCCCAGATCGTCAAGGATGCGATCGTCGATCAGCTCCGCACGCCCAGCGGCAAGCGTCCCAGCGTGCAACTCCGGGGGGCAACGCTCCGGCTGGGGCTGCATCTGGTGGGCGACACGGCGACGATCTTCCGCGATGCGGCCGGTCGGTCGCTCCACCAGCGGGGCTGGAGGATGGGAGAGGTCGACGCGCCACTCTCCGAAGTGCTGGCCGCCGGCATTCTCGCCATCACGGGCTGGTGGCGGGCCGGCGAGCGTACGGTTGATGAGGCGACACGCGAGCCCTTGCTCGACCCAATGTGCGGCTCCGGCACGCTCGTCATCGAGGCGGCAACCATCGCTGCGGGCATGGCACCGGGCTTGTACCGAGCGCGGCGCAAGGCCAATGGCTTCTATCGGTTTCGCGACTGCGACCGCGGCCTGTTCGACCGTCTGGTGGCTGAACTCGAGGCCCGCGTCCGAGAGCCGGCCGGAACGTTTCAGGCGAGCGATCTCGATCCCAAAGCTGTCGACGCGGCCAAAGCCTGCGCCGCAGCGGCGGGCGTGGCCTCCAGCATCGCGATCGACGTGAAACATTTCGAGCAGGCGAGGCCCGCTGGCGAGAACGGACTGGTGGTCACCAATCCGCCCTACGGCGAGCGGCTGCCGCTCCCGCGGTCTGCCGCCTTCTTCAGGCGGTTTGGCGACTGGCTCGTGCAGCACTGCGGCGGCTGGCGGGCTGCCATCCTCGCGGCCGACACGCCTGCTGCTGGTCAGCTCGGCCTGCGTCCCACCTATCGCGTGCCGCTCTCCAACGGTCCGATCGCGTGCCGGCTGCTGGAGGTGGAAATCAGGAGGCGTGAAGTTCAGGCACAACCAACTGCCGATACCCCACATCCCCCGGGAGACACCGGCACCCCCGATGCTGAGCGACGGGATCGGCGGAAGCTCGACGAGCATGGGAGCTTTCGCCCTGACGAGGAAAGCGGCTCCGTCGTGGGTGAAGGCGAAAGATCCCCGCGAGGAGACTTCTGCCGTCCCGGCGACAATCCGCCCCGCGAGATGTCTTCTCCCGGACACGCTCCGCCACCGCACCGGAGCGGCCGCACGACCGACGATCAGATCGGCGACTTCCGCCGCCGGCTCGCGAAGCGGTTCAAACATCTCTCCAAGTGGGCCCGCCGGCAGGGCATCGAGGCGTTTCGTGTCTACGACCGCGATATCCCCGAGATCCCGCTGGTGATCGACTGGTATGCCGGCTGGCTCCACGCCGCCGAGTATGAGCGGCCGCACGAACGCACCGACATCGAGCACGAAGTCTGGCTCGACAAGATGATCGAGGCGGCGGCACTGGAACTGGGTGTGCCAGCCATGCAGACTTTTTTGAAGGTGCGCCGACGGCAACGCGACGGCGGGCAGTATGAGAAAGTCGACCAGCGGCAGGCGGTGCTCTCGGTGAAGGAGGGCGACCTGTCGTTCGAGGTCAACATCTCCGACTATCTCGATACGGGACTGTTCCTCGACCACCGTCAGACGCGGGCCATGGTGCGCGACGAGGCCGCCGGCAAACGGATGCTCAATCTCTTCTGCTACACCGGCAGCTTCTCGGTCTACGCGGCGGCGGGTGGAGCCAAGGAGACGGTGAGCGTCGATCTCTCCAACACCTATCTCGAATGGACGCGAACGAACCTCGCCAAGAACGGCTTCAAGGACGCGGGCCGTCACCGGATCGTGAGGGACGAGGCCCGGGCCTTCCTCGAGCACCGCGCCAATCGCGGCGAGCCGCCTTTCGACCTCGTCGTAGTCGATCCACCGACCTACTCGCGGTCGGCAAAGAGCGAAACGCCGTGGGACGTTGAACGCGACCATGCGGAACTCTTGGAACTGGTGGCGAAGAATCTCGTCACCGGGGGGATCGTCTACTTTTCAACCAACTTCCGGCGGTTTCATCTTGCCGAGGAGCAGCTGTCGGTCCTCTACGCCGTCCGCGAGATCACCAATCGGACGATTCCCGAGGATTTCAGGAATGAACGCATCCACCGAGCCTGGCGGCTGGTGAAGCGGTAGGCCTTGTGGCCACGAATTCACGGCAAGTTGAAAACTTGCCGCCACGACGGGAGCGCAGCCGGTCGGGGGCACGCGCAGATGCCGGTGAACTTTGACTGAAAGCGTTGGCGCACCATGTCTATGGAGAATACAACGTCAAAGTCCGCCGGCGTCGAGCATGAGCCCCGCCGGCGCAGCGGCCCAGGGTCTGCTAAAGTATCAGCCATGATGCCGCGAATCTCCGCCATACTGCTCTTCGGCTTCCTTCTTGCGGGCTGTCGGCCCGCCGACCCCACGCTCGTCACCATCGTCTCCAGCCTGCCGAGAACCGGCAGTGCGAAGCAGCAGTCGGACACGATCGTGCGGGGCATCCGGATGGCGATCGAGGAGGCCGGAGGCAGGGTCGGGCCGTATCGGGTGGAGTATCTCGACCTCGACGATTCCACGGCGGCGGCCGGACAGTGGACCAGCGAGGCCGAGGCCGCCAATGCCCGCCGCGCCCTGCAGGATCCCGACGTGGTCGCCTACCTCGGCACCTTCAACTCAGGTGCCGCGAAGGTATCGATGCCAATCTTGAACTTGGGCGACCTCTTGATGGTGTCGCCGGCCAACACGGCCGTGGGGCTCACGAAGCCCGGCCTCGGGGAGCCGGGGGAGCCGGGGGTCTACCGGCCCACCGGGCGACTCAACTACACGCGGGTCGTGCCCGCCGACGACCTGCAGGGGCCGCTGTCGGCCGACTGGGCCAAGCGGCGAGGCGTGAAGACCGTCTGCATTCTCGATGACAATGAGGTCTACGGGAAAGGGCTGGCCGACCTCTTCGACGAGCGGTGCCGGGAGATCGGCATCGAGGTGCTGGCGCACGATTCGATCGACGCCAAGGCGCAGGAATTTAAGTCGTTGATGGCGAGCATCAAGGCGGCGAAGCCCGACCTCGTCTACTTTGGCGGCACCACGCAGAGCAAGGGCGGACAACTTGCCAAGGACATGGCCAGTGCCGGCATCGGCGCGATGCTTCTGGTGCCGGATGGCTGCCGCGAGCAGGTGTTCATCGATTCGGCCGGAGCCGCCAACCTGGAGGGGCGGTGCTTCGTGACGTTTGGTGGACTGCCACCGGAAAAGCTCACCGGCAAGGGGCACACCTTCGTGGAACGCTACCGGGAAAAGTATCACGAACTCCCGGAAGCCTATGCGGTCTACGGCTACGAGGCCGCCTGCGTGGCGCTCGAGGCGATTCGTCAGGCCGGGACAAAGGATCGTCGCGCGATCTCCGACGCGGCTCTGGCGATCCGTGACTTCGACGGGGCCCTTGGGCACTGGGGCTTCGACGCCAACGGCGACACGACCATGCGGACGCTGACGGTCAGCGTCGTGAAAAACGGCCGCTTTGAGTTCGAGGAGATCCTCGACGTCGACGCTCCCGCGGAGGGGGACGGCGCGGACGGAGCCCCACCCGGTGGCGCGGCCGCAGATGGTGCTGCACAGACGGAGCCTGCGCTGTAAAACTCTCGCACCGTCGCAGCCCCGTTTTCTGAAAGCCCGCCTGTGTCCGTCCAGTTCTTTCTCCAGCAGTGCCTGATCGGACTGACCAACGGCGCGCTCGTGGCGCTCGTGGCACTCGGCTACACGATGGTCTACGGGATCATCGGGCTGATCAATTTCGCCCACGGCGACCTGATCATGCTGGGGGCCTGCCTGGCCCTGTCGCTGGTGACAGCCCTCGGCCTTGCCACGGCTGGGCCGACGGCCACGTGGCTGGGCATCGCCCTCTTGATCGTGGCCTGTGGTCTCTTCTGCGGCACGCTGAACGTCTGTGTCGACCGGATCGTCTACAAACCGTTGCGAAATGCGCCGAAGCTCGCGCCGCTCGTCTCCGCGATCGGGGTGTCGTTCATCTTCATGAACATCGGGCTGTTCTGGATCGGCCCCTCCGACCGATCCTTTCCCGAATTACTCCCCTCCACCAACCTGTTGCCGGGCGAGGGGCTGCAGTTCACCTGGAAGGACCTGCTCGTTCTCGTCGTCGTCGTGCCACTGATGCTTGGACTGTCGCTTCTGGTGAAGACGACCCGCCTGGGCAGGGCGATGAGGGCCGTGTCGCAGGATCCGACCGCGGCGGCGCTGGTGGGCGTGGATGTCGACCGTGTGATCGCCGCCACATTCTTCATCGGCGGGGCGCTTGGCGGGGCGGCGAGCGTGATCTATGGGCTCTATATCAATACCATCGGCTTCCAGATGGGCTTTCAGAACGGCCTCTATGCGTTCACCGCCGCAGTGCTCGGCGGCATTGGCAGCATTCCGGGTGCGGTCGTGGGAGGCCTGGTGATCGGATTTGTCCGCTCACTGTCGAGCGCCTATGTCGGCGAACGGTGGACCGGCGCGATCGTGTTTGCGATTCTGATCGTGATCCTCGTGTTTCGGCCGGAAGGCCTGCTCGGCCGCAGGACGAAGGAGAAGGTATGACGTCCACGCCGACCAATCAGCAGCAGCCAAACGCCGGTGCGACCGGTTGGGCAGGCATCAGGGCTTTCGTCAGGGAACGATGGGACCTGGTCACGCTGGTGGTACTGGCGGTGGCGCCGCTGGTGGTGCCGGCGCTTGGCGGCGCGCTCGGTGGGCAGGTGACCACGCTTTTCATCTACTGCATTCTGGCGCTCGGTCTCAACGTGATGGTTGGCTACACGGGGCTGGTGCATCTCGGGATCGCGTCGTTCTTCGGCATCGGTGCCTACCTGATGGCGATCCTCACGGTGCCGATGTATCCGTTTCAGATCGGTTTTCTGGCGGCCACAATCGTGAGCGTGCTGGCCACAGCCGGCATCGGGCTGGCCCTGGGGGCGCCGACACTCCGCCTGCGGGGTGATTATCTGGCCATCGTGACGCTCGGCTTCGGCGAGGTGGTGAAGGTGACGCTCCGCAATCTCGAGCAGATCACCGGTGGCATGAAGGGGCTCAACCCCGTTCCACCCCCGGGCGCAGGAGTGAAGATCGCCGGTATCGATCTGGGGCTGGCGTTCGCCATCGATCCACGGTGGTTCTACTATCTGTCCCTGCTGGCGCTGGCTGGCGTCGTGGTGGCGATGCGAAGGCTCGAGCAGTCCCGCCTCGGTCGGGCGTGGGTGGCCGTCCGCGAGGACGAACTGGCCGCCTCGGCGATGGGTATTTCGGCGACGCGGGTGAAGCTCTCGGCATTCGCCATGTCGTCGGCGGTGGCCGGGCTGGCGGGCTGTCTCTACGCTGCCAGCCTCTCGACCACGGCCGATCCCAACGCCTATGACTTTAATCGCTCGATCATGGTGCTCTGCGCCGTGATCCTCGGTGGGCTCGGCAGCATTCCCGGCACGATCCTGGGTGTGGCGATTCTCGTCGGCTTCGACACGGTGCTGGCGCCGTGGGCGGATTCCTGGATCCAGCAGATGAACATCAACCCATCGGGGTCGAGCCTGCTCTCCTTCAGCGGCTGGCGGCTGGCGATCTTTGGGCTGGCGCTCGTGCTCGTGATGCGCTATCGGCCCGAGGGACTCGTTCCCTCACGTCGTCTGGCCGCCGAACTTCATGAGGACCATGCATGAATCGGCCGCCCGAAACATCATCGTCGTCTGCCGCCGGCACGTCCCTGCGTGACGTGGCCGGCTCGCCCCTGCTCGATGTGGATCGGGTGACGGTGCGGTTTGGCGGGCTGCTGGCGGTGTCTGAACTCGATCTTTCGGTGCCGGCGGGGAGCATCGTGTCGGTCATCGGCCCGAACGGCGCCGGCAAGACGACCGCCTTCAACACGATCAGCGGCATCTATGCTCCCACCAGTGGGTCGGTACGGTTCGAGGGCCGCAGGCTGGAGCGGTCGCTCACCGCGGGCACGTTCTGGTCTGCGATGGGCGTCGGACTACTCACGGGGCTGCTCTTTGCCGCCGCCGCCGTCGACGTCGACCGGCTCTGGCTGGCAGTGGTGAAACGGGGCATGATCACCGGCGAGCCATTCACGCTCTCCGGTGCCGCCGAGCGGCTGCGGGGCTACTTCCGCGCCGAGTTGGCGATCGACCAGATGGCTGGCAAGTGGCGGGTTGTCAGCGCCGATGGCACGGATGTGCTCGCGATCAAACGCGACCTCGGCGAGGCCAAGGCGGTGCGTGATGCCCTGCAGGCGGAGGTGACGGCGCGACGGGCCGGGCCGGGCACGGTGCCCCACACGACCGATCTGGCCGGCGTGGCCGAATCGGCAGCCGGGAGGCCGCTCGTGAAGGAGGAGGTGCTGGATCGGCTGGCCGCCGGCAAGGCACGCGTGCGACGCCGCGGCTGGGCTGGCCTGCTGGCCGGGTGGGTGCTCGGCACCGCCGGCACGCTTGCCGTCTGGAATCGGGGCCGTCGCTCGCCGCACGTGGTGGCCCGCGCCGGCATCTCGCGAACATTCCAGAACATCCGTCTCTTCTCCAACATGACGGTGCTCGAAAACGTCCTCGTCGGCCTCGATCGCACGATTCCCGGAGGCGTGCCCGCCATGCTGTTTCGCTCGCCCGCAAATCGTCGGGCCGAGGCGGCAGCGCAGGCCGCGGCAGTCGAGTCGCTCCAGTTCGTGGGCCTGGCCGGTGACGCCAACCGAATCGCGGGCCAACTGCCCTATGGCGATCAGCGGCGGCTGGAGATCGCGAGGGCCGTCGCCACGGGGGCGAAGCTGATCCTGCTCGATGAACCGGCTGCCGGCATGAACCCCTCCGAAACCGACGATCTGGCCCGCTTGATCGAGCGGATCCGTGATCGGGGTGTGACGGTGGTGCTGATCGAGCACCACATGAACGTGGTGATGCGGATCAGCGACCGCGTGGCGGTGCTCGATCATGGGGTGAAGATCGCCGAGGGCACGCCGGCCGAGGTGCGGCGGGACGAGAAGGTGATCGAGGCCTACCTGGGCAGCGAGTCGTGAGCCACGCTGGAATGAAAGGCATGGAGACTCCGATGCTTGAGGTTGAGAACATCGAGGCGGGCTACGGCCCGATCAGGGCGCTTGACGGCGTATCGCTCCACGTTGCCGCAGGGGAACTCGTGGCGATCATCGGTGCCAACGGCGCCGGCAAGACAACGCTCCTGATGGCCATTTCGGGAGTCGTGCCGATCCGCAGTGGGCAGGTGCGGTTCGAGGGCCGCCCGGTCACAGGCCTCGCCCCCCACGAGATCGTGAGGCTGGGCATCGGCCATTCGCCGGAAGGACGGCGGATCTTTCCCCGCCTCTCGGTGCGGGAGAACCTGGAACTCGGCGGCTTCACGCGATCCGATCGGGCGGAGATGCGTCGCGATATCGACGAGGTCTGCGGCCTGTTTCCGGTTCTGGGCAGCCGGATGGGCCAGATGGGAGGCACGCTGTCGGGTGGCGAGCAGCAGATGCTCGCGCTGGGGCGGGCGCTCGTGGGCCGGCCGCGGCTGCTTCTGCTCGACGAGCCGTCGCTGGGGCTGGCGCCGCTGGTGGTCGCGAAGATCTTCGAAGTGATCGCGGGCTTGTCGGCCCGCGGCATCGCCGTGGTGCTGGTGGAGCAGAACGCCCGCGCGGCCTTGAAGCTTGCCTCACGCGGGTATGTTCTCGAAACCGGCCGCATCACACTCTCTGGCAGCGGCACGGAACTGGCTCACGACCACCGCGTTCGCGACGCGTATCTCGGCGAAGGGTGAACCCGTTTGACGGCAAGGCTCGGCATCGTGCCTCTCGCCCTCGTGGCGGCACGTTTTCAACTTGCCGAATACGGCCCCGAGCCCAACAAGATGAAATCTTGTTGCCACGTTGGAAAACACGAAAAGCCCCCGCCGGATTACTCGGAGCGGGCCTCACGGCCGGCGACGAGGTCGAGCACCGCGGCGCCAAAGTCGGCGAGCCGCTTCTCGCCGATGCCCTTGCAGCGCAAGAGGGCGGCTGGCGATGACGGCTTCTCGCTGGCGATTGCCCGCAGCGACTTGTCGTCGAGGATCGTCCAGGCCGGCTTGCCACGGGCATCGGCCACCCGTCGCCGCCACTTGCGGAGCCGCTCAAAGAGATCGCGGTCGACTCCCTGCCAGTCGTCGACGTCGGCCTTGGCCGCGCGGGTCTTGCCCGCTCGCGGCTCGACCAGCACAACGGGCCGTTCGCCCCGCATCACTTCCCAGGATCGCGGGTTGAGCGCCACCACGGGCCGGTCGCCGCCGCTCCGTGAGAGCAGGTCTTGATCGAGCAATTGGTGCACGAGATTCTCGGCCGCCCGCTGGTCGAGCGTGGCGAGGAGCCCAAACGTGGAGAGCCGTTCGTGGCCGTGCCGCTGAATACCCTCGGTCTTCGCGCCCCGCAGCACCTCGCAGACGTGCCGCACGCCAAACCGTTCGCCGACCCGCGCCACGCAGGAGAGAATCTTCTGGGCGGTGACCGTCGAATCCGGAAGACTCTCGGTCTCGTCGAGGCAGACATCGCAGGCCCCGCACGGTTCGGTGCCGTAGGCCTGCCCAAAATATTCGGAGAGTGCGGCATGGCGGCAGCGGGCGGCCTGCGCGTAACGACGCATCGAGTGGAGGTGGCCGACCTGACCGGCGATCAGCTTCTCCGCCTCCTCCGGATCCAGGTCCGACTCCTCGGCGCTCTTTCGCACGAGTGACTCCCAGCTGAAGACGTCGGCCGAGGAATAGAGGAGGAGGCATTCCGCGGCGAGGCCGTCGCGGCCGGCCCGGCCCGTCTCCTGCTGGTAGGCCTCCAGGCTCTTGGGGAGCGAGGTGTGGAGCACGAGGCGGACGTCTGAACGGTCGATGCCCATGCCAAAGGCAACCGTGGCGACGACGACATCGATCGTTTCCCGCGAGAAGGCCTCCTGCGTCTTGTGCCGCTCCTTGGTGTCGAGGCCGGCATGGTAGGGCCTCGCGAGAATTCCCTCGGCGGCCAGCCGGGCCGCGAGGCGTTCTGTCTCCTTCCGCGAGATGCAGTAGACGATCGAGGCCTCACCCGCATGGCGGCCGAGCACCTGCAGCGTCTGGGCGATGCGGTCGGTCCGCGGCACGACACGGTAGACGAGATTGGGCCGGTCAAAGATGCCGACGAGCACCTCGGGCTCACGGAGCTTGAGCTGATTGACGATGTCGTCTCGGACGCGGGGCGTGGCGGTGGCGGTAAAGGCATGGATGCTCGCCGACGGAAACCGCTCGCGGAGCAGGGCGAGCTGTCGGTATTCGGGCCGGAAGTCGTGGCCCCACTGGCTGATGCAGTGGGCTTCGTCGATCGAGAACCGCTTCACGCCCACCTGCGCGAGCAGGTCGAGCAGGCCGGAGTTCACCAGTCGTTCCGGGGCCGTGAAGAGGAGCCTGAGTTCACCGGCAGCCAGTCGATCACGGATCTGCCGTCGCTCGTCCGGCGACAGCCCAGAGTGGAGTGCGGCGGCGGGATAGCCGATCGCCTCCAGGGCATCGACCTGGTCCTTCATGAGCGCCACCAGTGGCGAGACGACGACGTCGGTTGTCTCGTTCACCAGCGGCGGCAGCTGATAGCAGAGACTTTTTCCCCCGCCGGTCGGCATCACAACGAGCGAGTCACGGCCGGCGAGCGCCGCCCGGA
>CANETO010000018.1 GCA_947440895.1 Planctomycetaceae bacterium
CACCACGATGATGTCGAGTGCGACGATCGCGGCCTTGACCGTTCCCTTCTCAAGGACGATGACACGCGCGGCCGCCGGCTGTCTGGAGCCCGTGACGAGCCGTGGATTGTTGGGAGGACGGTGGAATCCGGCGAGTTCGATGCCGTTCGGCGGCGTGGTGTCGACGGATGCGTGTCCCACGAGCAGCTCGTCAGCAGCGGCCGCACGGCCAAACCGGCCCACGGCAGCTGTTGTCGTGAAGGCGGCCCCGGCCACGAGCAGCCTGCGCCGGGATGGCCGTCGATCGTGCTGATTTGGTCGCCCCGAGTCTCTGTTCATAGTGCCTTTCATGATCATTTCCTACGCTGGATACCGTGAACGATAACGGATCGATCCGCCAACGGCACTTCGATAAGCGTCGGCAGTCACCGCGCGCGGAACGTGTGGCTGTCGACGAGGTCGAGAAAGAGATCCTGGAATCCCTTGCCCGCCTCACGGTTGGCCCGCACGAGCTTCTCGATCTCCCGCCGCTCGGCGTAGTTGGGCAGGTGACCGGTCGCGTAGGTCATGAGCTTCTCCGCAAGGCACGTGGAGAAGAGATCGATATTCGCCACGAGCCAGGCCTTGAATTCAACAGGGTTCGTCACCAGGGTGCCGTCCGGCAGCGTGCCGGAGGCATCGATCGTGGCCTCGGTGCCCGGCCACGTTGCCCGCCAACGGCCCACCGGATCGTAGTTCTCGAGCGCGAAGCCGATGGGGTCGATCCGGGCGTGGCAGAGAGCACAGCTCGCCTCCCGCGTGTGGGCGGCGAGGAGGTCGCGCGGTGTCTTCGCCCCCTGGGTGTCGGGCGTGAGGGCCGGCACGTTCTTCGGCGGGGGAGGCGACGGCATGCCGAGGATGTTTTCGAGTACCCACGCGCCGCGGATCACCGGCTGCGTGTCGACCCCGTTGGCCGTCGCCATCAGGATCCCTGCCTGGCCGAGGAGTCCGCCGTAGCGGCCGCCGCGGTCGATCGCGAGACGCTGGAACCTGCGGAGTTCGCTCTGCGAGAGTGGCTGGGCCGCCTCCTTTGCTGCCGGGGGCGTGAAGCCGTAGTTCCGCTGGACGAAGGCGATCGAGGAGAACGTGAAGTCGGGATCGATGAATGTCCGCATGGGCAGGTTCTTCGTCAGGATCTCGGCGAAAAACATTTCCGTTTCCTGGCGGGCCAGAGCCGTGGCCTCGTCGTCGAAATCGAACTTCGGGTCGGGCATGATGCCCGGGAGCGACTTTGTATCGAGCCACTGGCCTACGAAGCTGCGGATCATGGGGTCGGTCGGCCCCTTCGGCATGAGCCGCTCCGCCTCCCGCTTGAGCACCCACGACTCGCCGAGCCGATTCCGCGTTGCGAGATCCACGAGGGTGCCGTCCGGTGGCCCCTGCGTCAGGAAGAAGGAGAGCCGCGTCGCGAGGTCGAACTGGTCGAGTTTGCCAGCCGCATCCGCTGACTCGACGCAGCGGTAGAGGAACCGCGGGGAGACGAGAATGCTTCGCAGCAGCAGATGCATCCCTTCATCGAATGAATGGCCGTCGTCCCAGTGCCGGGTCGCGATGGTGAGAAAACTCTCCACCGTGGCGTCGCTCACGGGCCGGCGAAATGACTGCGGCAAGAACGTTTCGAGCATGCGGCGAGCGACGTCACGGTCAGTCTGCCCGTCCTGGCGGTCGCCGACGATCCTCCGCCGCACGGTCGCCCGGGTTTGGTCGCGCGGACTCTCGACGGACTTCGACGGACCCTCGATGACGACGCGATGAATCTCGAGCGCCGGACCCCGCTCGTGATAAAAGTGGCAGAGCGCGTCGGCGAGCGAGAACGTGCCGGCCATCGACCGCCAGATGGCGATCAACTGCTTCGTCTTCTTCGTCTCCATCGTCGCCTCGCCCAGATCGAGCGCCGGGTCGGCCCAATGCTTGGAGACGATGTCCCAGCCGTTGCGGCCGCGCAGCCGCGTGGTTTCGGGCTGACCAGAGGGAAATACGGCCTGCTGCCAGGCGGCGAGAAACCGCGGATCGTCGCGAAACCAGTCCTCCATCTGGTCGGCAAGCTCCTCGAATTCGTGCGTCATCTCCGCATTGGCCCAGCGAAAGAGCACTGTGTCGCCCTCGTAGAGATCGGCCTCGAACGTCGTCGTGGCAGGCGATTCGGACGAGACCTCGATCGTGTTGAGGAGTCGGAAGGCTGTGACTTTCGAGCGATCTGTGGCCGACACGGGCCGGGCGTATACCTCAAGTGTCATCGGCTCCGCGAAGCGGTGCCCTTCGGGCGAGAGAAACTGCGAGGCGTCGACGATGATCGTGTAGGTGCCCGAATCCTTCATCTCGATCCGGCTCGGCCAGGTGCAACTCCGCATGATGTCGACGCTGCGGGATACGAGGCGGAGGGCATTGCCGTGGACCGTGGCGGCCGAGAAACTGAGCGCGAGATCACTCGGCCCGGCCTCCCAGCGGGCGGGCCTGGCCGCCGGCCGCGGCGGCGGGAAGATCTCGTCGGCCACGTCGCGGGCGACCGTGGTATAGGCTTCGAGGTGCGCCGGTGAGAGCACGAGCCCATCAGCGAGGTTGTCGAAGCCGTGCCGCTCCATGTCGGGCGGAAAACCGATCGGCAGGGTGAACGACGGTAGGTGGCAGAGCTGACGGATCGTGGCGGCATACTCGTCACGGCTGAGCCGGCGCGGCAGCGTGCCGCCGAAGGGCGTGTGGGCGAGGATGGGCGGATCGAGGAACGACACGAGGGCCGCCCGCTCTTCCAGCGTGGCCGGATCCGCATCGGGCGGCGGCATCCGGCGGTCTTCGATCACCTCCACGACCCGCTCCCAGAGATCGACCTGAGCGGGGTCGGCCCAGTCGATCGTGTCGCAGTCGAGGCGCACGCCGGCTTCCGCCGCGTCGCCTGAGTGACAGCCAAGACACCTGCCCGCGAGGGTCGCCCGAACGTCCGGCGGCACTGGTGCTGACTCCTCCGCCCGCACGGCGGCGAACGTACCGGCCAGGATCAGGATGACAGGCAGGAACTGCCGCATCAGAGCAACGCCTCGTTCATAGTGTGTGACGCGTTCGAAAACCGGTCGATATCGATGCCGAGGCGCTGCATGAGCGTGATGTAGAGGTCGCCGAGGAGTGGCGTTCCTGCCTGCTGCGGATCGACCGCCACATGGCTGCCGTGCTTGAAGCCGCCGCCGGCGACGAGCGTGGGGAGATTCGCGTTGCTGTGGCGGCTGGCGTCGCCCATGCCGGTGCCAAGGAGCACGACCGTGTCGTCGAGCAGCGACTTCCCCTCTGGCGTCTTTTTCGCCTGGAGTTGTTCGAGAAACCGGGCGAGGCAGTGGACGTGAGCCGTTTCGATCGCCACGAGGTCGCGGATCATGACGGCATCGTTGCCGTGGTGCGACAGGCCGTGGTAGCCCGCCACGAGCTGCCGACCGTCGAGCGAGAAGACCTGCCCGAGCCCATGGAGGAACATCGTGATCACACGGGTCTGGCCGCTTTCCAGGGCGAGCGCCGACAGGTCATAGAGGATTCCTTCTGCCTCGATCTGGAGGTTCGGCGTGACCGGATCGTAGTCGGGCAGTTTGTACGTGGTCGTGGCGGCGGGCGCGCCGAGGGCGGCATGCTGCCGCTCCATCCGCTTCTCGACCGCGCGGATCGATTCGAAGTATTCGTCGAGCTTGGCCCGATCGCGAGATGGGAGTGACCGTTGGAGCCGGTTCGCATCGTCGAGCACCATATCGAGCGAGCTTTCGCCGCTCGCGAGTAGGTATGCGGTGCGGGCTCGGTCGTCATCCGACGCGAAGAGCCGTCTGTAGAGCACGCTCGGCCGGTCGATCTGCGGAAGGCCGACACCCTGCCGCGTGAAACTCATCGCCTGGGGGCCTTCGCCAGAGCCAGCGGTGAGTTCGATCGAGGGGATGCGGGTCTGCTGGCCGATCGAGTCGGCGATCATCTGGTCGAGCGACCAGCTGCCCGGGTTCATGCCGCAGAGGAAGTTGCTCCAGGCGTTGTGGCCATTGGGTGCGCGATGGTCGAGCCCCGAGAACACGGTGAAATGGTCGCGCAGGCCTGCGAGCGGGTTGAGCGTGGGGGAGAGTTCGTAGTCGCGGCCCGCCTGCGTAGGGAAGAAGGCGTTCTGGTGCCAGCCGAGGTAGGTGCCAACGGCGACGAAATTCCGCGGGCCATTCGCCGGGGGCACCGGGCTCCCGAAGGCCTCGAGTGCCGGCAGGGCGATCACGGTCGCCCCCGCCCGGAGGAAAACCCGTCGGCTCAATCGATCCGGTGGCTGGTGCGCCCAGGAGAGTTTCGGCGGCATGCCGCGCACCTCGTGGTGGGATTGGTCAAGCGGGCTCATCAAGGATAGGTCGGCCAATGGCACTTCGGCAAGCGTCAGCCGAGCGGACCACGAGGAGCCATGGCCGGGGCCGATCTCATGACTCGCCAAACAGTCACGAGGCATACTTCGGGAACGATGACTACAACCCACCCGCGGGCACCGAACCCTACTCAACGCCATCGCCTCCACTTGTATCCCTTGGTCGTGAAAGGGCCGTTGAACGTCCCGTCCGTGTACCATGATCGTGCGGCGACGGCCCCCGACGAGTTGCAACGCCCACGGAGTTGGTCGGGCGCATTTCCAATCCTGTCCGAAGGAGTTCCTTGTATGCGTCGACTGACGGTTTCACTGTGGGCTCTCACGATCACGGTCGCCCTTGGTCTGCCGGCCGTGGGACAGCCTCCCGCCGATCCCTTTCCCGCGGTCCATGCCGATCCGGCCGTGCCCATGCTGCAACTGCCGGGGCGGTTCCAAGCCCGCAGAACCAACAGCAGGATTCAGGTTGAGCCGGGCAAGCCGTTTCCGATCTTCGAGGCCGACGGTGCGGGGTGCATACGTCACTGCTGGTTTGTCTTCGGCCAGCGGGAGATCGCAGATCTTCAGATCGTGATTGAGGCCGACGGCACGGGCACACCACAGGTTCGGATGCCCTTTCGCTCATTCTTTGGTGCCCTGCTCGGGTTTGATGATTACCACATCGACAGTGCCGGCCTGGTCAATCTCCCGAACTTCACGGTGGGGAATGATCCGCTGCTCTCCCCCGCCATGCAACCGGGTTGGAATTGCTACCTGCCCATTCCATTTGCGAAGGGGTGCCGGGTGTGGCTCGAAGCCACCAGCCCAGTTCAGGGCGCGTCGATGATCGACTGGCAGCACTATCAAGAAGGCATCACGCCACCGCCATTCCGCCTGCACGCCCAGCGAAACATCGCGTTGCCCGCGAATCCGGCGGAGCCGTTTTCTATTGTGGAGACCCGAGGCATCGGTTTTCTCGCAGGCTATGTCATGGGCTATCGCCAGCGAAACCACGATGACATGGTGTTTCACAACAGCGGAACCAGGATGCTCGTCGATGGCGCGCATCAAATCGACGGCATGAATGTCGAAGATGACTTTGGTTTCGCATGGGGATTCAATCAGTACCAGAGCCGCTGGATCGGATGCCCGTATCGGGCCAATCGCAGTCGGAACGATCAAGACGGGGTCTTCTACCGATTCTTCGGTCCAGACCCCATCCCCTATCGCGAGTCGTTGGTCTTCACTTCCCTGGCCCGCGGCGACGACTATGAATCGGTCGCGTTCTACTACCAAATTCCCGGGGAGAATCAGGTTGAGTGATGAGCCTCGGGTGTGCTCAGGGTCATCGTGAAGCCAGGCGACGGGCTGCGGGGAGATCAAAACGATCGAGGTTCATCACCTTGATCCAGGCCGCGATGAAGTCGTTCATAAACTTTTCTTCGCCGTCCTGCGAGGCGTAGACCTCCGCGATCGCCCGCAGCTGCGAGTTCGAGCCGAACACGAGGTCGACCGCACTGCCCCTCCAGCGGACCTCGCCCGTTCCGCGGTCGAGGCCTTCGTAGACCAGCTCGTCGTCAGCCGACTTCTGCCACTGCGTGCCCATGTCGAGCAGGTTCACGAAGAAGTCGTTCGTCAGCGTCCCCGGCCGCGTCGTGAAGATCCCCAACTGGGAATCTCCGACATTTGCTTCAAGGGCCCGCAATCCACCCACCAGAACCGCCATCTCAGGAGCGGTCAGGGTCAGCAGCTGGGCCCGATCAACGAGCAGTTCCTCGGCCGATCGATCCTGCCCAGGCTTGAGATAGTTGCGGAAGCCATCGGCCTTTGGCTCGAGCACGGCGAACGACTCCACATCGGTCATCTCCTGGGACGCATCGGTGCGGCCGGGCGAGAAGGGCACGACCACCTCACGGCCGGCCTTCTTGGCAGCTGCCTCGACGCCGGCGCAGCCGCCGAGCACGATCAGGTCGGCAAGCGAGACCTTCTTCTTGCCACCGGGCTGGGCGGCGTTGAATTCCTGCCTGACCTTGTCGAGCTTCGCCAGGATCGCGGCGAGCTGATCGGGCTCGTTGACCGCCCAATCTTTCTGGGGCACAAGCTGAATTCTCGCGCCATTGGCGCCGCCGCGCTTGTCCGATCCGCGGAAGGTGGAGGCTGACGCCCAGGCGGTCGAGACCAGATCAGACACAGAAAGGCCCGAGGCGAGCATCTTGCGCTTGAGCGCGGCGGCGTCCTCGGCGGTGATCAGATCGTGAGCGACGGCGGGAATAGGATCCTGCCAGAGCTGTGGCGGTGGCACCTCTGGGCCGAGCAGCCGAGCATGGGGCCCCATGTCGCGATGGACCAGCTTGTACCAGGCCCGCGCGAAGGCATCTGCAAGCGCCTTTGGGTCGTCACGGAACCGCTGGGAAATCGTCGCGTAGGCCGGGTCGACCTTCAGCGCCATGTCGGTGGTGAACATCATCGGCGCATGCGACTTGGCAGGATCGTGGGCGTCGGGCACGGTGCCGCGGGCTGTCGGTTCTTTGGGCGTCCACTGCCAGGCGCCGGCAGGGCTCTTCGTCAGCTCCCATTCGTATCCGAGCAGATTGTCGAAGTAATCGTTTGACCACTGGGTTGGCGTGGTGGACCAGGCACCCTCGAGGCCGCTGGTGATCGTGTCGTCGGCATTCCCGGTGCCGAAGCTGTTTTTCCAGCCGAGTCCCTGTTCTTCCAGGCCTGCCGCTTCCGGTTCGGGACCGACATTGCCCACCGGGCTGGCGGCACCGTGGGCCTTGCCGAAGGTATGCCCGCCGGCGATGAGGGCCACGGTCTCTTCGTCGTTCATCGCCATGCGGGCGAATGTCTCGCGGATGTCGTGGGCCGCTGCTTGCGGATCGGGCTTGCCGTTGGGGCCCTCGGGATTCACGTAGATCAGTCCCATCTGCACGGCGGCAAGAGGCTTGTCGAGCTGTCGGTCGCCGGTGTAGCGATTGTCACCGAGCCACTCGCTCTCCGGCCCCCAGTTGATGTCTTCCTGCGGTTCCCAGACATCCTCGCGGCCGCCGCCGAAGCCGAAGGTCTGCAGTCCCATCGACTCGAGTGCCACGTTGCCCGTCAGCACCATCAGGTCGGCCCAGGAGAGTGCCCGGCCGTATTTCTGCTTGATCGGCCAGAGCAGGCGACGGGCCTTGTCGAGGTTGGCGTTGTCGGGCCAGCTGTTGAGCGGGGCAAACCGCTGCGTGCCGTAGCCTGCGCCGCCCCGGCCGTCGCCCACGCGATAGGTGCCGGCGCTGTGCCAGGCCATGCGGATGAAAAAGGGCCCGTAGTGTCCGTAGTCAGCCGGCCACCAGGGCTGGGAGGTCGTCATCAGCGTGGCGATGTCCTTCTTGACGGCCGCGAGGTCGAGGGATTGAAACGCTTTTGCATAGTCAAAATCCCGATCCATCGGACTGCTCTTCGCGGAGTTCTGATGGAGGATCTGGAGGTTGAGTTGATTCGGCCACCAATCGCGATTCGTGTAGACGTGTGGGGTGGCCTGGCCTGCAGCGGCTGTTTTCGCACTGCCGTGGCCCGTCACCGGACAGACCTCGGCCGGCTTGTCTTGAGTGTCTTCGCCGCCAGCGATGCCACAGAGGCCAGCGAGAGCCAGGCAACCAAGGGCCAGGGATGCTTGCCAGGCGGCTGTCGGCCGCGTGCTCCGGGAGACGATCGTGGTGGACACGGACGTCCTCGTACTCGTGAGTGCCAACATCGGGATTCTCCTTTAGATTTGAGTCACGCTCATAGGTACAGTCCACGCCGGCCGGTTCGAGTGCTGATAGTTGACGTGGGAGTGGAATTCGCCCCGCCGATTCTAGTGCCCCGACCATTCGCACTGCGTATTATAGTCTCGGGAAACGGCGGCAACTGATCCCCCCATTTCTTCTCTGGACACCGTATGACTGTCTCTGAAGTCCTCGCCATGCTCGTCGCCAACCCCGGCGTGAAGATGCACTTCATGCTGCCTGACAGCAGCTTTATCCCGGCCCACTACCACATCACGGAAGTCGGCCGCGTCCAGAAGGATTTCATCGACTGCGGCGGCACCGTGCGATCGCGGTCATCGTGTGTCCTGCAGGTCTGGGTGGCAAGCGACTTTGACCATCGGCTGGAGACGACGAAACTGGCAAAGATCATCGAGATCGCCCGCCCGCTACTCCAGTCTGACGATCTGCCAGTGGAGGTTGAATACGAAGACGCCGTGGTGTCGCAATACCCTCTTGGCAGTGCCGAGGTCACACCATCAGGAATTCTCTTCTCGCTGGGCACCAAGCACACCGCCTGCCTCGCCCCGGAGAAGTGTGGCGTCGGTGGCGAGGCGTGCTGCACTCCCCCAGCGCCGCTCGTCAGTCTTTCGAGCCACCGATCAGACGATCCTTCTGCTCCCGGGACAGCTTCTTGATCGCCGCCTCTCGCTTGAGGGCTGCTGAGTGCGATGGCTGCGGCTCCGTGTAGGCCAGCGTTACGGGCAGCCGACTGCGGGTGTACCGCGAGGCCTTGCCGGCGGCGTGGGCCTTGAGCCGTTTGGGCAGGTCGTTCGTGATGCCCGTGTAGAGTGAGCCGTCACGGCACTGCACCAGATAGACGAGCCATTGGCCAGCAGGCCGTGTGCTCTTCTTTTGAAGCTTGCCCGGATGTTTGCTCGGAGGCTTTTTCTTGGGCTTCTGCGTGGGCTTCGTGGTGCTCACTGCTGGGCTGCCGCCGGGCGGATCAGGAATCAGGGATCAGGGAGCCGGAGCCGAAGCCGGCTGGCTGGGACTGCGGCCATCCACTCGCTTGAGCAATCGGAACAGGTCGCTGTCGGTCGTGAGGATCAGCGTGCTGTCGCGGCCGAGCGTGGCCTTGTAGGTGTCGAGCGTCTTCACAAACGCGTAGAAGTCGGCGGCCCCGGGGCTGGCCGTGTAAGCGTTGGCATAGATCTCGGAGGCCTGCGCGTCGGCTGCGCCCTTGATCTCCTGCACCTGCCGGTAGGCCTCCGACTGGATTCGCTGCAGATCTTTGTCCTTGCGGCCTTCGATCTTGGCCGCGGCACCAGCACCCTCGGAGCGGAACCGCTCCGCGATCTGCATCCGCTCCGAAATCATGCGGTCGTAGATCTTCTCGATCACGCCCGCCTTGTAGTTGAGCCGCTTGACGCGGACATCGAGCAGTTCGATGCCCCAGAGACCGACCTTCGGCCGGGCGGCCGCGAGGATCTCCCGCTCAAGCTCCTTGCGTCCAAACTCGATCGGCGGCAGTGTGCCCACGGCCGTGCCTGCGTCGGCCAGTGCCGCGTCCTGCTCCGGCTGCCGGGCCTTGTCGGAACGCACCACCTCGATCAGGTCGTGACGGGCGACCACATTGCGGGTCTCGCTGCCGATGATGTCGTCGAGCCGCGACATGGCGCTCCGCTCGTCGCGGAGGCTCTCGAAATATTTCAGCGGGTCGGCGATCCGCCAGCGGGCGAACGTGTCGACGACGACATAGAGTTTGTCGCGGGTCGTCATCTCATTCGGCGGGCCGTCCCATTGCAGGATCCGCTTCTCAAACCGATTAGCCGTCTGCACGAACGGCAGCTTGAAGTGCAGCCCGGCCCCCGCTTCGGCCGCGTTGATCGGCTGCCCGACCGGCCGGCCGAACTGGGTGATCACGACCTGCTCCGCCTGATCGACCGTGTAGGCGCAGCCGAGCAGGAAGACCGCGGCGGCTGCGGCCAAGAGCCCGCCCAGCGGCGAGAAGAGGGTGTCGGCAAACTGCCGGGCCAGTTGCAGGAGCGGATGATTGATAGGGAGGTTGTTCATGGTCTGCTATGGGGTCGGTCGGTGGCTTATGGCTTGGTGGCTTCGAGCTGCTGCAGGTTCATCAGCGGCAGGAACTGCTTGGCGTCGGCGTCGAGGATCACCTTGCCGCCGAGCTTCGGAAGCACCTCCGAGATCGTCTCCAGATAGAGACGCTGCCGGGTCACGTCGGGGGCTTTTTCATACTGTTCGAGCAGCGACTTGAACCGGGCCACGTCGCCCTGGGCCTCGTTGACTCTCTTCAGCGCGAAGCCCTCTGCCTCGCGGAGTTTCTTGTCGGCCTCGCCGCTGGCCCGCGGCACGACCTTGTTGTATTCGCCGTTGGCCTGGTTGATCATCTGCTCCCGCTCCTGCTGGGCGCGGTTGACCTCTTCGAACGACCGCTGGACCGCCTCGGGCGGGTGGACGTTCTTGAGCTGCACCTGCTGAACGCGGAGCCCCATGCCGAGGTCCTGCACGAGGGCCATGAGCTTCGCGATCGCGTCGTTCTCGATCCCCTGCCGGCCGACGGTGAGCACCTCGTCGACCGTGCGGTCCCCTACTACCTCCCGCATCACGCTCTCGGCGAGATCGCGGAGTGTCGGGCCCGGCTCCCTATGGTTGAACAGATAGAGCTCCGGGTCGCTGATCTCATACTGCACGACCCACTCGACATGGGCGGCGTTTAAGTCGCCTGTCACCATGTCGCTCTCCCGCTTCTGCTCGGCAGACGAGGATGCCTGGTCGGCATTACTGGCGCCGGCGGAACCAAAGCCGAATTCCATCTTCAGCTGCCGCTTCACCGGCAGGATCGTGACGGTGTCGATGCCGAAGGGGAGCTTGAACCGCAGCCCCGGGCCGACCGTGCCGGCAAACCGGCCAAACCGCTGGATCACGCCCACGCTTTCGGGGCCGACGGTGTAGACGCCTCGTGCCAGGCCCGAGAGGAGGAGCAGCGTCGTGGCTGCGAGGACGAGCCACTTGATCGGAACGCCGCCCGTCGGGAAGCCAGGCGTGCGGGATTGATTGGAAAAACGGGGAGCGTCTGCCATGGGAAGACCGTGGAGGCGGAGGGGGAAAGACCGTCGGGATGCCCCTCAGTAATACCCTCGGGCGGGGGCGATGTCGAATCAGCCACCACCGTCAGACGCAGCCGTGCTCAGCGGGCGGATCCGGCTCCGGCACGGGCCCGTTCGATCAGGAAATCGACCAGTTCCTGACAGTGAAAAAAGCCCTCCCAGAAACTGTGCCCCTGGCCCTTCGCCACAATCAGCGTGACCAGATCGCCATGGCCGGCGGCCTCATACCGCTGCTTGAGGGCGGCCGAGTTGGGGCCGAGTGGCACGACCGTATCGTCGTCGCCATGAATAATGCAGAAAGGAACCTTCGCCTGCGCCGCCACGTCGATGCGTTCGATCGGACAGAGCGTGGCCGCTTGGGCAGTCAGTTCGGCCGGCGTGAGGCCATAGGCGACGGCCGCCGCTTCGACGCCCGGATAGGTCCGCCAGTCATACACCGGATAAATGCCGCCGACGCCCGCCGTGAGTTCGGGATGGGCGATCGCCCAACTGCTGGCCCAGAGGCCGCCGCGGCTGCGGCCGAGCACCGCCGGCCTGGTGGCATAGCCCCGTCGCACCATCTCGGCATGGAGCGACTCCGCCGCCTTCACGGCCTCGGGGCTGCCGTACGACTCGCCCGTGTCGATGCCGGCGACGGCGATGCCTGCCCGGGTGAACTGCTCGTGCATCCATTCTTCTGCCTTATCGGGGCAGCAGGGGAGCGTGGGGGAATAGAGGATCCACGGCTTCGGTCCGGCGGCGGCTAAGCCCGAGTCGGCAGGTTGATTGGCCGGCGTCAGGAGAAAGGCCGTCTTGCCCGCCACGGAAAAGACCTCGCCGGGCAGGATCAGCTCCTTTTGCGGCGGATCGGTCGGTGTCTCACCACGAACCGGTGGCTGGCAGAAAACAGTCGCGCCGATGGCGGCAAACACGAGCGTTGCGGATATTTTGTGTGTCATGAACCCGAGTCTATCTAAAAGCGGGTTCCCTTGGGGTGGCTGCGCTGCTTCCGAGGTGGGATAATGAGCGGATATGAACAGGCAAACGCTCATCGCGCTCGGTGCCAGCTGCATCCTTTTGTTCGCTGTCACCGGCCGTGCGGCTGGCCCCGACTTCGCACGCGAGGTTAGGCCCGTCCTCTCCAACCGCTGCTTCAAGTGCCACGGTCCTGACGAGGGCCACCGTGAAGCGGGCCTGCGGCTCGATCTGCGGGAGGAGGCCCTCCGCGAACTCGACAGTGGCACGCGGGCAATCGTGCCGGGCCATCCCGATGACAGTGAACTGATCGCCCGGATCACGAGCACCGACCCCGATCTCGTCATGCCGCCGCCGCACGCGAAGGTCGTGCTCGCCGACCGCGAGCGGCAGATCCTCACCGACTGGATCGCCGCCGGCGCCGAATACCGGCCGCACTGGGCATTCGTGAAGCCCGTCCGACCGGAGCTTCCATTGGTGAAGAACACCGCCTGGCCGAAGAACGAGATCGACCGGTTCGTGCTGGCGCGGCTCGAGGAGGAGG
>CANETO010000019.1 GCA_947440895.1 Planctomycetaceae bacterium
CACGCTGGGAGTGCTGCTGATGATGTGGGTGCGGTGGACGCTGCCGCGACTCCGCATCGATCAGGTGATGACCACCTGCCTAAAATACTGCACGCCGATCGCGGCGGCGATGTTCGCGGGCGCCATGCTCTGGCAGTTGGCGTTTCCGGGTGGTGTCGTGCGGGGGCTTTCCCGTCCAGCCGGCGAGATCCGCGAGGGCTGGCTGGAGGGGCCGGGCGGGTTATCGGCCGGGCGTGGGCTGTTCGAAGCCAAGCCGAGGGTGGTGCCGAACGGATCGGAAACGCCCGTCGGTCAGCAGGTGAATCCCACGGTTGAATCCCCCGATATCGTCAAGGTGGGGTCATGATGTCGTCCGGCGTCATACCGCTGCCAGGACTGGTCGCCGCTGTTGCAGCTGCCGTCCCGTTGGCCGTCGTGAATTGGCATTCCGTCTTGTTCCTGCTGTTTGCAGCCGTGGCGTGTGCGTGTGCGGTTGCCGTGGTGCTGGCAGAAAACGTCGTCCGGATGGCCTTCTATCTCGTGCTCTCGCTCGCCGCGACGGCTGGGCTGTTCTTTCTTGCGGGCGCCGAGTTTGTGGGAGCGATGCAACTCATGATCTACGTCGGTGGCACGCTGGTGCTGCTGGTATTCGGCGTGATGTTGACGGCCCAGGCGCCGTTCGTCGCCATCAAGACGTCGGCTGGAGATCGGTTGCTGGCCGGCATGGTGGGAGCGGCGCTGTTGGCCGTGCTTCTCCAGGCCGCTTTTCGCGTCGAGCCATGGCGCCGGCCCGCCATGGCAGCGGTGGCGGCTCCCGCTGCCACCCCGATCGGCATGGCGCTCCTCGGGGTGCGTGTGGATGAGCCCGCCGCAGGCGTTCCAACTGCTGCGGTGCGAAGTGGGTATCTGCTGCCCTTTGAGATCGTGTCGGTGCATCTGCTTGTGGTGCTTGTCGGTGCGGCGTATCTCGCGCGGGCAAAGCGTCGTCGGACGCCGCGGTCGATCGATGTGGCAGCCTCCTCGGTCGGCCCGGTCGTGACCGCCCGCGAGGCAGCCCGGTCTTCCGCGTCAGCGCTCGTATCGGGAGGTGGGCGATGAATACTCTGGCGACTGGCCTCTCGTTCGCTGCCACTCCGCTCGTTGCAGGGCTCTTTGATGCTCCGGTCGGCGTGGCCCATTATCTCGTGGTGGGCGCGATCCTGTTCACGTCCGGCGTTGTCTGTATGGCGCTCAAGCGGAATGCGCTCGGCGTGCTGATGGGCATTGAACTCGTGCTCAATGGCGCGAATGTGAATTTCGTGGCGTTTTCATCGCCGTATCTGCGAGGCGAGGGGGCGGCTTCCCTCGGGCTCGATGGTCAGTTGATCGCCCTCTTCGTCATCCTGCTGGCAGCCGCCGAAGCCGCGGTCGCCCTGGCGATCACCTTGAACTTCTACAACAACCACGCGACCGTCGACATCGACCGGGCCGACGACCTCAAGGGCTGAGCCGCCACCGCGGCACTCGACCATGGATCCTGCCTCCCAACTCCCGACGCTGCTGGGCCTCGCATGGCTCGCGCCGCTCGTCTCGTTCGTGGCAATCCTCTTCTTCGGTCCCCGGATGGGACACCATGGCAGGAATGCCGCCTGGGTGGCCACCGCGGCGATCGTCACGTCGCTGCTGCTCTCGCTGGCCGCCTTCGGCACCTGGCTCGCGGCCCATCCGGTGACGGCGGTCGCTCATGGCTCGCATGCAGCCGAAGTCGATGGGCATGCGACCGACACGCATGCTGCGGAGGCTGCACACGTTGATCATGGTGATCATGGTGACCACGACGGTCATGCGTCGCCCAGCGATCATCACGACGGCCACCACGCTGCCACGGTGCCCGCAGCCTACGCCGGCGACTGGTACACGCTCTATCAAGGCGGTTCGCTCCGGCTCTCGATTGGGTGGTACATCGATGCCCTCACCGTTCTCATGTTCGTGGTCGTGACCTTCATCGCCACCTGCATCCACATCTATGCATCGGGCTACATGCACGATGAATTGCATGATGTCACCGATCACGAAGTTCATTTGGCGGACGGTAGCCATCTCCATCGCCCCGGCCGGTTCCCAAGGTTTTTCCAGGCCCTGTCGCTGTTCTGTTTCTCGATGCTCGGCATCGTGATCGCCGGAAACCTGGCGATGGTCTTCATCTTCTGGGAGTTGGTGGGCATCTGTTCCTGGTTCTTGATCGGCTTCTACTTCGAGCGGAAGAGTGCCTCCACGGCGGCGAACAAGGCGTTCATCGTCAATCGTGTCGGCGACTTCGGCATGCTCATCGGTCTGATGGCACTCTGGGGCGCTCTTGGCACGCTGCATTTCGCCGACTCGACTGCGGCTGGTGTCGATGGCCATGCCGCTGTTCAGCCCGGTCTTTTCAGCCTTGTGAGGCCCGCCGAGTCAGGCCATGCCCTGCAGGTGCCCGACGGGATGGTGAAGTTCGCCAACGCCAGTGAAGTCGGCCGCATCACGACCGAGTATGCCGGTCGGCCCGCCGACGGAGCGGCCGAGGTCGCCGCCCGTGTGCGTGACTGGAGGTCCCAGGGATATGGCCGGTGGCTGTTGTTCATCGCGGGTGTCGGCATCTTCTGCGGCTGCGTCGGCAAGAGCGCCCAGTTTCCGCTCTTCGTCTGGCTGCCCGACGCCATGGAGGGCCCCACTCCGGTCTCGGCGCTCGTGCACTCCGCGACGATGGTGGCCGCGGGCGTCTACCTCGTAGGCAGGTTCTACCCGGTGCTCACGCCCGATGTGCTCCTCGTCATCGCCGTGATCGGCGGCATCACGCTGTTCATTGCCGCCACGATCGCCCTGGTTGCCAACGACATCAAGCGGGTGCTCGCGTATTCCACGGTCAGCCAACTCGGCTACATGATGCTGGCGCTCGGCGTCGGTGGCTGGTCCGCCGGGCTGTTCCACCTCGTCACCCATGCGTTCTTCAAGAGCCTGCTCTTTCTCTGCTCCGGCTCCGTCATTCACGCCTGCCACACCAACGACATGCGGAAAATGGGTGGACTCGCCCGAGTCATGCCCTGGACCGCGGGAACCATGCTCGTCGGCTGCCTGGCCATCATTGGCGCGGGCATTCCTTTCGTGATCGGCCTCTCCGGTTACTATTCGAAAGACGCGATCCTCGCTCAGGCACTTTCTTACTCGCAGGCCAATCCGTCGTGGACGATCCTGTACTACGCGGTTGCCGGTGGTGCCTTCCTAACGGCGTTCTACATGTTTCGGCTCTGGTTCATGACCTTCGCAGGCACACCGCGGGATCACCATGTCGCCGATCATGCCCACGAGTCGCCGAACGTGATGGTGGCTCCGCTCGTGGCCCTGGCGGTATTGGCGATCGTGGCGGGCTGGACGCTCCCCGGTGGATTCGGGCTGGCGAACCTCTTGGAGCAGGCTCGTCCCATCGGGACCGAGGCCACCACGAGCGACACATTCCTCTTTGGCACCCTGACCGTGCCGGCTGAGCACCTCAGCCACGAGGGGGCGATTCACGTGACCGCCACGCTGACCGCTTTCACCACCGCAGCGGCGGGCGTGCTCTTGGCCGCGGCGATGTATCTCTGGAGGATCATCTCGCCTGCGACGGTGGCGTCCGTGTTTCGGCCCCTCTACTCGTTCCTCGCCAACCGCTGGTATTTCGACGAACTCTACAACGCCATCTTTGTGCGACCGGTATTTGCGGTTGCCAGCCTGGCCAGCGGCACCGACCGGGGCGTGATCGATCGGTTCATCGAAGGGGTCGCCTGGTCGGCCCGGCAGTTGGCCGGTTTTGATGCGTGGATCGACCGCACGCTCGTCGACGGCCTGGTCAACGCCACGGCATCAGCCACATGGCATGCCGGCCTCGAACTCAAGAAACTTCAGACCGGTCGGCTGCGTCAGTATGTGATGTTCATCGTGGTCGGCACGGTGGCCCTGTTCGTGCTGGCGAGCATGCTGTTTCGTGCCGGGCTCGCCGGCTGATCGTCGCCTTTTTCGTGTGGGATCGCCCGCAACCAACCCAGCCCATTCGCCCGAACGCCTCAGCACTCCTCGCTCCCTTGACGGATTTTTTTCATGTCTCCCACCGATACGCTCACGCAGCCCGCTCTCTGGCCCCTGTCGGCCATCGTCTTCCTGCCCGCGCTGGTGGCAGCCTTTCTGTCGCTGCCGATCGTGCCGAAGGCCCGCGAGGAATTCATCCGCTGGACCACGCTGCTCACCACCGCCGTGGTGTTCGTGCTTTCGCTCTGGATGGCCGTGCCGGCGTTGTTCGGGGCGACTGGTCCGGCGCAGTTCCGCCTGGGTGACCCGACGATGCAGGCGGTGGTGAAGCTGCCTTGGATCGAATCCTTTGGCATCGAATACCTGCTGGGCGTCGACGGGATCAGCCTGCCACTGGTGGTGCTGACCACGTTTTTGTCGATGCTCGCTGCTGCGGCCAGCTGGCCGATCTCCAAGCACGTCAAGGCCTACCACGTGCTGTTTCTGCTGCTCGTCACCGGCATGCTCGGCGTTTTTGTCTCGCTCGACTTCATGCTGTTCTACGTGTTCTGGGAAGTGATGCTGCTGCCGATGTACTTCCTGATCGGCATCTGGGGCGGCCCACGCCGCGAGTATGCCGCCATTAAGTTTTTCCTCTACACGCTGTTCGGCAGCGTGCTGATGCTGCTCGCCATTCTTATGCTCTATTTTACGAGCGACCTGCGGCTGCTCTCCGACGAGCAACTGGTGGCTGCACACGTCGTGAGCCCGAGTCTCGAAGGGGTGGCCCGCTCCACGGCCCTCGAGGCCTTCCGGACGGCCGACCGACCGCTCCACACCTTCAATATTCTGGCACTTGCGCAGATCGGCCAGCTGCCCAACTCGCCATTTGCGGCGGCGCAGGTCTGGGGGATGAGCCTGGAGACCTGGGCGTTCCTCTTGCTGCTCATCGGCTTCGTCATCAAGGTGCCGGTGGTACCGGTGCACACCTGGCTGCCCGATGCGCACGTCGAGGCGCCGACGCCGATCTCGATGATCCTCGCCGGCGTGCTCCTCAAGCTCGGAGGCTACGGCATCCTGCGGATCTGTTATCCGATCTGCCCGGGGGCGGGACTGTCGCTGGCCTGGCTCGTCTGCGGGCTGGGGGTGGTGTCGATGGTCTACGGTGCGTTCGCGGCCCTGGCTCAGAAGGACTTCAAGCGGATGGTCGCCTACAGCTCCGTCAGCCACATGGGCTACGTGATGCTCGGTCTGGGAGTGTGGAGCGCGGTCGCCGGACAGGAATACCGCTGGGAGTCCTGGGCGCAGGGTGTGAATGGCGCCATGTTTCAAATGCTCGCCCACGGCATCAGTTCGGCAGGAATGTTCTTCATGGTGGGCGTCCTCTACGACCGGGTGCATCACCGGAACCTCGAGGAATTTGGTGGCATCTTCGGCCGGATGCCGGTCTACAGCGGGCTGGCCATCGCCGTCTTCTTTGCCGGCCTCGGCCTGCCTGGCCTCTGCGGCTTCATCGGCGAGGTGCTGGTCACCCTTTCCAGTTGGAACTACAGCCGCGGGCTGGCGGCGATCTCGGCGTTCACGGTCATCCTGACAGCGGCCTACATTCTCTGGGCGATCCAGCGGGTCTATCTCGGCGCGGAGTACAAGGGCCCCCACGGAGATCACCTGACGCCGATCACGCCTCGTGAACTGGCGATCGCCACGCCGCTGGTATTCTTCGCGATCCTCTTCGGCGTCGCGCCTCAGATCCTCTTCAACTACGTCACACCGACCGTCAATCGACAGGTGGAAACGCTGGCCGACTGGACCCGCCGCGTGCACGACGCCCCCGCCGTTCCGGCGGTGGCCGCCGTGCAACAGGAGACGGCGGCCCAGGCAGCCCGGTAGCCGCGTCGCCCCAGTCAAAGGAAATCAGACCGTGAACCAGACCATGAATCTGGGCTCGCTCATCACAGGCTCGCTCAACGACACGCTCGCCGTGTCGCTGCCCCTGTTTCGTACCGAGCTCTGTCTCGCCGCCACGATCGTGCTCGTTCTGCTCTGCAGAATGCTGCCGGTGCTGCGGCGTCTCGATGCGGGGCTGGTGGCGCTCGGGGGCGTCTGCTTCGCCCTCTGGTTTGCCTGGAATGATCTCCGGGGAATCCCCGTTGGCGGAGTGTCATCCGGAGCAGCGACTGGGGCCATGCGTCAGGAACTGTTCGGCGGTCTGCTCGTGTTTGACTCCCTCACCGCCTACATCCGATTTCTGCTGATGGGCTTCCTCGTCCTCTACATACCCTTCACGAAGGCGTCGGGGATTCCGGACCACGAAGACGGTGCCGACTTCTATTCGCTCGTGCTCGGGGCCACGCTGGGGATGTGCCTGATGGCCTCGGCCAACCACCTGCTGATGGTCTTCATGGCGGTGGAGATGGCGAGCGTGCCCTCGTACGCCTTGGCGGGGCTGCTCAAGGGCCGCAAGGCGAGTTCCGAAGCAGCGCTCAAGTATGCGGTCTACGGCGCTGGGGCGGCGGGCATCATGCTCTACGGAATCAGCCTGCTGGCGGGCCTGCTGGGCACGTGCCACCTGCCGAGCATGGCGGCCGAACTGTCGCGGGTCGTGGATGCGGGGGCGACCAGCGGCAGCGTGATGGTGCTTGCCCTCGGCGGCTTGATGGTCGCGGTCGGGCTGGCGTTCAAGCTGTCGGCAGTGCCCTTCCACTTCTGGTGCCCCGACGTGTTCGAGGGAGCGGCGGCCGAGATCGGAGGCTTTCTCTCGGTGGCGAGCAAGGCAGCTGCCGTGGCGCTGCTTCTGCGGATCTGTTTCGGCCTCGGCGTTTCAGCGACCGGCCACGATGCCGCGGCGGCCATCGGTGCGACTCTGGCTGAGACTCATGGCAGCGGGCTCGTGGCAACACGGCACTTCATCGTCGCGCTTGTCGGCCTGATGGCCGCGGTCACCTGCACGTTGGGCAATCTCGCCGCCTACGGGCAGACCAACATGAAGCGGCTGCTTGCCTACTCGACGATCGCCCATGCCGGATACCTGATGATGGCGGTGGCGGCGGCGGTGGCCATGGTGGGTGTCGATCCTGCTGGTTCCCGTGACGCGGTCAGTGCGGTCGCGTTCTACCTCGGCACCTACCTGTTCATGAATCTGGGCGCGTTTGCCATCGTGGCCTTCCTGCGGAACAACCTCCGCAGCGAGGAGATCGAGTCATACGCCGGACTGGTGCGTTCCAGCCCGGGGATCGTCATTGCCACGGGAGTGGTGCTCGTGAGCCTGATCGGCCTGCCGCCGTTGGCCGGCTTCTGGGCGAAGTTTCTCGTCTTTTCCTCGCTCATTCAGGCGATCACGGCCGGTGCCGAGCGGCCCCTGATGCTCGTCCTGCTCGTCGTCGGCGGTATCAACACGGTGATCAGCCTCTTCTACTACCTGCGTGTGCTCAAGGTGATGACCTTCGACCCGCCGCCCGCTGACCGCCCTAGTGGCGAGTTTTCGCTGGTATCCCTGCCGGGAGCGATCGTCACGGCGCTCGTTGTGCCGGTCGTGGTGCTGGGCATCTTCTGGTCTGGACTCTACGCCTGTGCACAACTGGCCGGTGCCTTCGCATCCTGACCGGAAACCACCATGCCATCCTCAGACCCTCTTTGCCGCCTGCTTGACGTGCTCCAGCCCTCGCTTGCGATGTATCTCGCCGACTCTGGTATCTGGAGCTACCCGGGGCGGGAGGCGATCAAACTCGCGCTGGCGGATCTCGTCGGCGATCACCGTAGCCTGGTGGAACGGGCTGCGGTGGCCATCGAGGATCGTGGCATGGTGCCGCCAGGCCACGCCTACCCGATTGGCTTCACCGGTTGCCACGACGTCGACATGAAGTCGCTTCTGCCGCGGGTGGTGGCCGGCCTGCGAGGCCAGGTCGCAGCGATCGACTCGATTCTCGAATCGACCGCCGGCGATCGGGTGGCAGATGAACTGGCCCGCGAGGCGAAGGGGACGTCGCTTGGCCACATCGACGTGATGGAGCAGGTGGCCTCGTCGACGTCTTGATCCATCCCTCCGCAAGGGCGGTCTGGCCTGCCGATTCATGGAATACTTCGACAGCCACTGCCATCTCGACCCGATGCGATACGGGGACGAACTCCCGGATGTGATCGCCAGGGCCCGTGCAGCCGGTGTGGTCGGCATGACGCTGATCGGGACCCGGGCCTCCGACAGCGAGGCCGCCGTTGAGTTGGCGGCACGGGAGTCGGGACTGGTGGCGGCTGCCGGCATCCATCCCAATGACGTCGCCGCGATCGAGCCCGATGAGTGGGATCGCATCACGCGGCTGGTCGTGTCGGGTCGGGTGGCGGCGGTCGGCGAGACCGGTCTCGACTGGTATCGCGATTCCGCCCCGCCGGAGGTGCAGCGGGAGTTCTTTGACCGGCATATCAGGCTGGCCCAGAGCCTGGGGCTGCCGCTGATCGTGCACACCCGCGAGAGCATCCGCGACACGCTCGACACACTCCGCGCGGCCCTGGCCCGCGGGCCTTTGCAGGCGGTGCTCCACGCGTTCACCGGCACGCCAGCGGAGGCCGAAGAGGCGGTGTCGCTCGGCTGTTGCCTTGGCTTCGCTGGCATGGTGACTTTCCGATCGGCGGCCAATCTGCGGGACGTGGCGGCGACGGTACCAGCCGACCGACTGCTCATCGAAACCGACAGCCCGTTTCTCTCTCCAGAGCCGCTCCGCGGCCGTCGGAACGAACCGTCTCATGTCGTGCATACCGCCCGCTGCCTTGCCATCACGCGGGGGGTTGCGCTCGAGCAGCTGGCCGCCGAGACCACCGCCAATGCCCGGCGGGTTTTTCTCCGCCGCTGACAACGATACTATTTTCCGGTCCGCGGCCCGGCCTGAAGCCCGGCCTTCACATCCAGCCAGGAGATCCCCCCATGGTTCGCACCCCCAGCACGATGCTGCCCCTCGGCACACGGGCTCCTGATTTCGAGCTGCCGAACGTCGATGGTCGGATGCTGGGGCTGGCCGAGGCGGCCGGCCCGCAGGGGACCGTGGTGATGTTCATCTGCAACCACTGCCCATTCGTAAAGCACGTGGCCGACCATCTGGCCATGGTGGCGCGGGACTATGCATCACGCGGCATCGGCTTCGTCGCGATCAGTTCCAACGACGTTGCCGCCCACCCCGCCGATTCCCCCGAGCAGATGGTGCGGGAGGCGGAGGACCGTGGCTACCTCTTTCCGTATCTCTATGACGAGACCCAGGAAGTGGCGAAGGCCTACCACGCCGCCTGCACACCCGACTTTTATCTCTTCGATGCGGAAATGAAACTGGCGTACCGCGGCCAACTCGATTCCAGTCGCCCTGGCAACGATCTTCCCGTGACCGGCAGTGACCTGCGGGGGGCTATCGACGCACTGCTTGCCGGCCGACCGCCGCGTGACGACCAGAAGCCGAGCATCGGCTGCAACATCAAGTGGAAGGTCGGCCACGAACCGCCCTACTTCCACGCCTGACGTACATCGTCAATCCGACCCGTCGATGCGCCCTCGTCGGCACACCCGCTCAAGCCTACCGCCGCGGTCCTTCCGGTGGGCGGGACTGGCCGTTGGTGCCACGGCCGGACAGTCTGCCGACGTCGTGTGTGTCGCCCGGTTCCAGCCGCGAAGCTCGGAGGTTTTCCCGTTGGATCGCCTCGTAGACCTCCTGCCTGTGCACGGGAATCTCGGTCGGAGCGTTGATGCCCAGCCGGACCTTGTCTCCCCGGATGTCCACGATCGTGACGACGATATTGTCGCCGATCATGATGCTTTCGTCACGTTGTCTGGAGAGCACGAGCATCGCTGGTTCCTTCCTGATCCTTTCGTATCGCCGACGATCCTGTGTCGGCTGCTACAGAGATTATGCACTCTTTTTGAGTGGCGGTTGGTGGTTGGTAAGTTCGTGTTGCATGGAAAGCTCACCGCTGGCAACGACCTGACGGCCCGTGCGGGCTTCAAGGTTGATGACGATCGGCGCTTTCAAATTGAGCGTGAGGCCCGTGGCGGTTTTCCCGACGATGACCACCACTTGTGCCTGCCGCATGTCGGAGAGGGCTAAGGGGGTGAGTTCGCTGCGAGGAATTCGGACCTGATAGTCGGGCACGAAGCGGCGCGGGCTGACGACTGCCAGGGCGACATCGCCGCGGGTGGTGCTTTGCAGCCAGCCGAGGGCATCGTTGTCGGCATCGGCGAGCAGGGCCCAGTCGCGACAGTCCTCGAGTCCGGGCAGTCCGCTCGGGAAGTGGAGGACATCTGCCGGGTCGACGTCGATCCTTCCAAACCTGATGGTGGTGATCCGCATGGGGGGCACTCCTTCGCCGAAAAATTCTTGACTTGGGAGGCGGGAGCCACTCGGCTCTCCGACTCGTATTCGCACAGTAGAGATCGGCAGTCAGGGCGGTTCGGGTTGAAGAAATGGGCTTGGATAAAAGAAAAGGATACGGAAGACGTTGCGGCCCAAGGGCTTAGTGCCAATTGGGTTGGCCTGGCGGGCTGGGAAGTGGCGGTTGCGAATTCAGTAAATCTGTCACAATCTGCAGGCTAGTCATCGCCACCTGTCCGCTCGGGTCGCGTGGAGACCATTCGCGTGGAGGCTATCGTGCGTCGCTCGTTCTACTTCGCTGCCCTCGGGCTGCTTGCCGCCTCGGGCTGTTTTTCTGCCAGCTATGACGCGGAGTACGCCAAGAGCATCGATCGCTACCGCCAGGAGAGCGAGTTTCAGCAACTGAACAAAGAGCCGCAGAAAGTGCCCGGTGATCGGCTGCTGCTCCGCTCAGGCACCTCGTTTATCAAGCAGGACGACACTGGGAATGAGCCGTGGTCGAAGCCGCCGATTCTGAAGGATTTTCCTGGTTTCTCTGTCGCCTACCTGTCGCCTCATGACATTGCGGGTGTGGATTCGCCAGCGGTGCTTAGTGTGTACGGGCTGACTGACAACGATGGCAGCCTCGAAGCGATCAAAAAGATGATTCTGGATCCGATCCGACAAGAGCCGCAGTTTGCAGGGGCGGACTGGGCGACCACGGAGGTCAAAACAGGCGATGTGACGCGGACGTGGTCCGTGCTCACGCTGGTTGGAGAGCAGCCCTTCTTCAAGAAGGTGGCTGGTATTGACGAGGTAAAGCCTGCTGACGGAGAGACTCAGGTCTGGGTTTCGTCCGATCCAGACACCAAGTTCTCCGCCGTGCTGGTCTGGCGGGTGCCCAAGGAATGGACGAAGCAGGGACCGCTGGCCACATTGGCGCCCCTCGTTGCCCGGACCGTCGAGTTCAAGGCACCCCCGGTCGAAGCCCCTCCCGCTGCGAACCCGCCGGAAGCGGTGCCAGCGGCGCCGTGAGCCTGCCCGGGATGACTTCTACTGCCACATCGGCTGGGCCGCCCAGGACGCCAGCGGAGCCAGGATGAGCAGCGGCGCCCAGGCGCCGATCGACGGGCTCACCACATAGGCCGTAGCCAGGGCGTGCGACGCGAAGATCACGAGAAAGAAGGTCACGGCTGCCAGCACGCAGAGGCCCACGGCGACGAAGATTCCGCGGCGATTGGGGCCCACGACCAAGGGAATACCGAGCAGTGCCAGCGACATGTCGAGCAGCGGAGAGACGAGCCGGGCGTGAACCCGCAGCGGAATCTCTGCCCCCACGCCGAGGCTCGGGTTGGCGATCGACCGGACGAGTTCGACGGTCGACGAATACTGGGTCCAGTTGGCCGAGCCGATCAGCTGCTCGAAGGTCACGGCACTGGCCACAAAGCACTGTCCCGGCTCGAGCCAGTCAGCCGCCGCCCGGGTGAGCACCACCGTTTTGCCGCCACTTTCCAAGGGCTCGAGGCGGTCGATGTCGGCAGGCTCTCGGACCTTTGACAGCAAATACCCCGCCGGGTGCGTCTCGTCGGCCGGTTTCCAGACGGCCTCGGCCGCGTCGATCTGTGGTCCATACTCGGAGAGCGCCGGGGGCATGAGCAGGCTGGGCTTGTCGATGCGGCAGGTCGCGGACTGGGCGGTTCGACCACGAAACAAAATCTCCGTTTCATGGTCATAGCGGGCTTCGAAGGGGTGGGCGGCGTCCCCACGGAGATCCTGAGCGTTGCGGGTCAGGTTCTGCCGGATCTGCGGCAGCACGATCTCCCGGTTCGCCATCGCCAGCAGGCTCACCACGGCGGCGAACACAAGAGTCGAGCGGGCGATCCGCCAGCGGGTCACGCCAGCGGCGAGCAGGGCTGTCAGTTCGTTGTGGCGTTCCAGCCAGGAGAGCGCGAACATGGCGCTGGCCAGTGAGATCACGGGGCTGGTGGCATCGAAAAACGAGATCAGCCGGTATCCGTAATAGGCCCCCAGCACCCGCGCCAGACCACCCGCTTCCGGGGCGTGGGCAATGAATTCCTCGATGTTCGTGAAGGCATCGACCACGAACGTGAGCCCGGCCAGGCTCACGAATACGATCATGAACGCATGCAACTGAGCCCGGGGGATGTAGCGGTCGATCAGCATAAACGCTTGACGAATGGCAGCTGAGAGGGAGGATGAACCGGGCAACGATCCGGCGCGTGTCCCGGCAGGGTACGGCCGGGACACAGACGGGCGGCGGAGGGTACGCGGGACGGCCGGGAGCGTCA
>CANETO010000020.1 GCA_947440895.1 Planctomycetaceae bacterium
TCGGCCGCTACCGCAAGGTACTGGAGCAACTCGACGAGCCGTTCCCGTCCCCGTTTGTGCTGCAGGACATGCTCAAGTAAGCGTCTTGAAAACTGGATCGTGGCTGGTCGAGTGAGTCGTCGTCGACGCCTGGTACGTCAGGCGGACAGGATGTGGCTACGCCTGACGAATCAGTAGTTTGTCGATACGACGGCCATCCATGTCAACGACCTCGATGACGAGGCCTCGCCACCGCACGGTGTCGCCCGTGGCAGGAATCCGTTCGAGCTCGGCCAGCACGATCCCCGAGACGGTGGAGTAGTCGCGGGGCACCGAGTCGAGCTTGATGCCGAGCGTATGGGCGAGGTCCTCGACGCCCGCGCCTCCGTCGACCAGCCACGAGCCATCCTCCCGCTGCACGAAGTCCGACGTCTCCCGGCGATGCTCGTCGTGGATCTCGCCGACCAGTTCCTCCAGCACGTCCTCGAGCGTCACGAGTCCCTCCGTGCCGCCGTATTCGTCAAGCACGACAGCGAGCTGGTTCTTTTCCTTCTGGAACAGTTCGAGCAGGCGATCGAGCGGCATCGTCTCCGGCACGAACAGGGCGCGGTGCATGATCTTACGGAGTTCGATGGGCCAGCCCATCCAGTTGTGCCGGAGAACGTCCCGCAGATAGACGTAGCCGAGGATGTGATCGAGTGATCCCTCGTAGACGGGCAGTCGCGAATAGCCCGCCATGGCGATCGCCCCGAGCACCTCCCCTGGGGGTGTTTCAATGTCGAGCGCATCGAGATCGATACGCGGCCGCATGATGTCGCGCACCGTCCGTTCTCCAAGGCGGAGGGCCTCGGTGGCCACCGCCTGTTCCACGGCTTCGAGTACGCCCTCCGCGCGGCCGGTCTCCAGGAGGTGTTCGATGTCGTCCACCGACACGCTCGGCCCATCCTGCTTGTGGGCTCCGAGGAGGGCGAGAACCGCGGACGTCGAGGCTCCCATCAGCCAGACCAGTGGTCTGGTGAGGCGGGCAAAGATCTTCATCGCCGGTGCTGCCAGCCGAGCGAAGTCTTCAGCCCGACGAAGCGCCAGTCGCTTGGGCACCAATTCGCCGAACAGGAGCGTGACGAACGACAAGAGCACCACGAACGACGTCAGCGCGATCGGTCGTGCCGCTCCCGCCACGGCGGGCGGCGCATGCGTGGCAATCCACTTGGCGAGATCGCTCACGAGACTGTCGCCGCCGTAGGCCGCGGCGAGGGTGCCGACCAGCGTGATCCCGATCTGGACCGTGGGTAGGAATTGGTCGGGGCTCGAGGCCAGTTCGAGCGCCGCCTCGGCCGCCTTGTCGCCCGCCTCGGCCAATTGACGCAGTCGGCCGCGGCGGCTGGCAACGATCGCCATCTCGGCCCCGGAAAAAAACCCGTTGGCGAGGATCAGGGCAAACACGAGAAGGATTTCCGGCAGCATGCGTGGGTTCGCTCAGGTCGTCGGGGCGTCGGATTCACCTGGGAGATTGTCGCCGTTCTGGGCGGCATCCCCCCGGCTGATGACGGCGAGATTGTCGCGGTGCACGACTTCCTCATAGGGGCAGTAGCCCAACACGGCGGCGATCTGCTCGGTTTTCATCCCGGCGATCCGCCGTAATTCGTCGAGCGAGTAGTTGACGAGTCCGCGGGCGAACACCCGGCCGTCGACCGTGGCCAGGGAGACCACGTCGCCTGTCGCGAACGAGCCCTCGATCCCGGTGACACCAGCCGCCAATAGGCTGCGGCCCCGGCCCACCACCGCCTCCCGGGCGCCGGCATCGACGATCACCCGGCCGCGGGCGTCGGCCGACCAGCCCAGCCACCGTTTCCATGCCGGCATCGCTGTCTCCCGCCCCACAAAGAGCGTGCCTGCCGACTCGCCACGGCAGATTCGGTCGAGGATCTGGTCGTCTCTTCCCGATGCGATCACACAGTGGCCGCCTGCCTCCGTGACGATCTCCGCCGCCGCGATCTTGCTCGCCATCCCACCCTTGGACAGGCCGCCCAGCCGATCGCAGGCCAAACCGGCTACGGCGGCGTCGATTCGCGTCACGGTGGCCAGTCGGGTGGCGGCAGGATCCGATGGATGGCGGTCGAAGAGCCCCTCGACATCGGAGAGGAGGACGAGCAGCGGGGCCCCCAGCAGCGTGGCCACGAGCGCCGCCAGTCGGTCATTGTCGCCGAAGGACGTCTTCAGTTCCTCGACGCTCACCGTGTCGTTTTCGTTGATGATCGGGATCGCGCCATAATCGAGCAAGGCGCGAAGCGTGTTGCGGATGTTGAGGTAGCGGGCCCGATCCTTGAGATCGTCTGCTACCAGGAGCACCTGCGCGGCATGGCGTCCCTGGGCGCGGAGCACCCGTTCGTAGGCCTCAATCAGGCAGCTCTGCCCAATGGCCGCCACGGCCTGCAGATGGGCCAGTTCCTGGGGCCGCTTGGTCAGCCCCATCCGTCCCATGCCGGCCCCCACGGCCCCCGAGCTGACGAGCACCACCTGACGCCCCTGGGCCAGGATTCCGTCGAATTGGCGACCGAGCGACTCGATGCGGGCCGTGTCCAGAAGGCCGTCAGGGCCGGTGAGCACGCGGGTGCCGACCTTGACGACGATCAGCCTCGCGGCAGCGGCGATTTCGGTGCGAAGCGGGTCAGTCATGGGGCGTGTCTGGGTGGCCATTCGAGGCTGGACAGGGGTTGGATACGGTGGAAAATCGTTCAGAAAATGGGACAGAGGATTCGGACAGTCGTCGGTTCAGAGCCGCGAGGATAAATCCCCGAGACCGCATCCTACCGTTCGTGGGGGAGGAGAGGCCACAGAGACGGCCGCCGTGGCCCTGACGACTGCGAAATCACCTCGCGCTGCAAATCACGGCCCGTGCGGGACAACGGTTGAGGCGGTAGGTCCCGAGGGCGTATAGTGCTCTTGTGCCGGTAATGGAATACGGCCAGCCCACCGCGGGGCAACTGCGGAGCACCTTTCAGGGCCGTGCGCTTGAGTGAACTACATCACGAGTGCGGGCTGGTAGCCATCTACCATCTCCCCTGCCGCGACGGGGCTGAACCCAGCCATCTCTGCCCGGCCCAGGGGCCTGAGGAGGTGTCGCGGCTCGTGCCACGGATGCTGCTCGACATCCAGAACCGGGGCCAGCTCTCCGCCGGGATGACCGTCTGGAATCCCGACCGCAGCCAACTCCTCGCCACGATCAAGGACGTGGGAAGTGTGAGCGAGGTGTTTCGCCTCAGCCACCGTGGCAAATACGAGGCACTGATGGCCCAGCACACCGGCCGGGCTGCCATCGGCCATGTTCGCTACGCCACCTGTGGCGCCGAGGACCGTGGCTATGCCCAGCCGCTGGAGCGGCCCCATATTCAGAAGCGGAAGTGGTTCTCCTTCGGATTCAATGGGCAACTGGCCAACTACATGGAATTGCGGGCGGAGATCCTCGCCAACGACGAGAACCATCTCGCCCGCGACAACGACACCGAAGTGATCATGCACGCCATCGGCAACGAGTTGTCGGGGGCTGCCGATCCTGACCCCATCGAACTGCTGGCGACGATTTCCAAAAGGTTCGACGGTGCCTGGAATATCGCCATGCTTGACGCCTGTGGCCGGATGATCGTGGCCCGGGATCCGCTCGGCATCCGGCCGATGGAATACGCACAACTCGGCCCCCTCGTCGCCGCCGCCAGTGAGAGCGTCGCCCTGCTCAATCTCGGCTTCCCTGCCGAATCGATCCGGTCGCTCAAGCCGGGGACCGCGCTCATCGTTGATGGTGAGAGCGTGCGGGTTGAGCGGTTTGCCGAAAGTCCGAAGCAGGCCCATTGCTTCTTCGAATGGGTCTACTTCGCCAATGTCGCCAGCACGATGGACGAACGCAGTGTGTATCTGTCGCGGAAGCAACTGGGCGAGGAATTGGCCCGACTGGAGACCATTTCGATCGACGCCGACACCGTCGTCGTGCCCGTCCCCGACACGAGCAAGGCGGCCGCCGACGCCATGGCCTACCGGCTGTCGATTCCGTCGGTGGAGGGGCTGATCCGCAACCGCTACACCGGCCGCACCTTCATCGATGGTGCCTCGAGCCGACGTCAGAAGGCCGAGTCGAAGTACACGCCGCTCCGCGAGGTGCTGGAGGGCAAGCGTGTGATCCTGGTCGAGGACTCGATCGTGCGGAGCACGACGATGAAAGTCTTGCTGGGCCGGATGCGGTCGTTGGGGCTTGCCCGTGAGATCCATGTCAGGATCGCCTGTCCGCCGATCGTGGCACCCTGCTTCTATGGCATCGACATGTCGACGATCGACGAACTCTTTGCCCCGCAGTTCCTCCGCGGGGGCGTGCTCACCGAAGAGGCGCAGGCGGAGATGGCGGCCCGGCTGGGGGCCGACTCGCTCCGGTATCTCCCCGTGGAATCGGTGGCGCGATCGATCGGGTTCGACCCCTCGGAACTCTGTCAGGCCTGCCTGACGGGCCACTACCCCACGCCCGCCGGTGAACGGCTGTATGAGATCGCCCTGTCGCAGACAGGCCTGGGAGACGCCTGCCGCGGTGGATCGGGCCGCACGTACGAGGCGGCATCAATCAAGTAGGGCCAACGTCTGTCCGCACGCATGTCGGCGGAGCGTCGGAGCGTTCGAGTAGGGCCCGCCAGACCGGTTCGCCGGCCAGTCGTGTGCGTCGTTCGAAGTGGGTCTGGTAGTCGAGATCGTGCTCCGCCGCTCGGGCCTCCACGTCACGGGCCGAGGAGAAAAGCCCCGTGCCCCGCGCCGCGGCCATTGCCTCGTGGAAATACTCCTCCACGTCGGTCCAGACATGCAGGTGGCCGCCGGGAATGAGCACCCGGCCTGCGTGGGTCAGAAAGAGGTCGGAGAGCACCCGCCGTTTCCGATGCCGGGCTTTCCACCAGGGATCGGGAAAGTAGACATGAATTCCCGCCAGGCACGCATCGGGCAGCAGGCTGCGGGTGAGGTAGGTGGCATCGCCATGGATGATCCTGGCGTTGGCGGCCCGCTGGGCGGCAATCTTTCCACCACAGAGACGGGCATAGCCGCCGCTGATTTCGACCCCCAGGAAATTCAGGTCGGGCCGTGCCGCCGAGGCGGTCGCGAGAAACAGCCCCTTGCCGCTGCCCACCTCCATCTCCACTGGTGCCCGGCCTGGGAACAGGCTCTGAGGATCGAGCGGGGACGGCAGGGCTGCCAGTTCGAGCAGATGGGTGGAGAGATCGAGCGACGGATCAGGTTTTCGGGGAGGGCGACGCGGCATGGGAGGGTGCAATGGCCGGAGGTCATTCAGCCGGGCTGCCCGCAGCGCCAGCAAGTGCGTCGACCGGCAGGGGGACTCCTTTGATCATGCCATCCACGACGATTCGATCACGGACGAGCCCCTGAAAGCGACAGACGATCATCGCCCGCGGACGCACCCGAACCCGCTCCACCGCGATCACCAGACGGTCGCCGGGGACGACCGGCTCCCGGAAGCGAACCTCCTCCAGGCCACCGAAGCCGATCACTTTGGCGTCGAGCAGGTTGTAGCGATGCGTGTAATAGCTGGAGAGTTGGGCGGCAGCTTCGCACATCATGACGCCGGGCATGAGCGGCATCACAGGGAAATGGCCACGCACCCAGAACTCATCGCGGGTGATGTCCTTGTAGCCCACGCACAGACCGCGGGACTGATCCTCATGGACGATTGCCGTCAACTGTTCCATCTCGAAACGCTGCATGTTCCAGCGGCGAATCTCGTGGATGTCAGCTATGACACGTTCGAGATCGTACTCGCTCGGATGGATGATGTAGTCGCGCGGAGGCACAGCGGTCGCTTTCCCGGTTCTCGGGGAGGAGGGGTCTTAGGTGCGGATGTGCTTGCGCTTGGCCTTCCGGGCCTTGCTGTTGGCGGGCCGGGAGCCATGGTTGGCTTTTTTGAGCGTGCGATGTGGCTTGGCCATCGAGAAAACTCCAGAGTCGGGGCAACGGAAACGCAGTCACATGCGCGACGCGATCGCGGAGTTGTACCACGCCTTTGGATACGGTTCCATCCTGCCTGACGCGTGGCCGGGAGGCAGGCTCAGGTCCGCCGTGGCGAGGGGGGCGTGGCTCCGGGGGGTGGAAGCGACGCACGTTCCGCGGCCAGCGACTCCCGGAGGCTTGTGCGGACGATTTCCACGAAACTCGCCCCCAGGAAACCGAACAGGCCACCCACGACTGCCGATGATGCACCGCCCAGCAGGGCCCCCGCCGGCGAACTGGCGGTGAGCCACCAGAGTGCGAGCGTGCCCGCCGTGCCGCCGCAGACGGCGCCGATCCCGGCAGACACCGGTACCAGCCGTCCCAGGCTGGACCGGCGTTCGAGGTGCGTGGGGGCTGCCACTGGCAGGGATTCGGTGGAGGTCTCTCGGGCGGCCCTCCGCCGGCTCGACAGATCCTGGTCGGTCGCCTCGCGGAGCCTCGTGCCGATGGCGTTGCCAGCCACATGCATCGCCACGCTGGCCACGAGCACAGCGGCAGCCATCCACCCAGCGAGCCCCAGCCAGCCAATCGCCGCGCAGGCGAGTGCCAGGACGACCGCCAACCAAGAATAGGTCACTAGACGCATGCGCTACCCTCCACACGGTGCAGTGTAGCCACTCGGATCGGCGCGGCCTCAAAACTCCGAATCGACCGCCTCCTGCGTGTAGATCGGGAGCAGACGGTAGTAGACCTCGAGCGTCAGGATCGCCAGCGCCGTGTGCGCGAGCCGGCCGCCCGGAGCGGTGTCGCGGTCGGCGAAGAACCAGCTGCCCGACTCGTGGGCGAGCCGTGCCTGCTGGGCCACGAGTTGGTCGCGGTTCTTGAGGTTCCACCGCGGCCAGACCGGATGATCAAGCTGCACCAGAGCCTGCGCTAGGTAGAAGTTCTGGTAGACGGCCGTGGGCGAGGGGCCGGGCTTCGCAAGCGCGGTGAGGCCACGATTCAACGCCTCTTGCTCCGGCCCCCAGCCGGTGTACATCCGGCAGAGTAGGCCGATCGCCGAGGTGCAGGGCTTGGCGGCAGGAGTGCGGTAGCCATAGGCGGCGCCATTCAGGGCCTGCACCCTGTCGAGGAACCGACGGACACCGTCGATCGTCGGTGAGGGGGCCTCGAGGCCGGCCAGTTGGGCGCTCTTGAGCGCGGCCAGTTGCCAGGCGGTGACGGTGATGTCGCCGGCCTGGCCGGGCAGATACCGCCAGCCGCCGCTGTGCATGTCCTGTGCGGTTTCGATGAACCGCACGGCGTCGCGGACAGGCTGCACGAGCAGGTCGTCTTTCGTCATGCCGAGCGCCTCGGCCAAGGCCAGCGTTGTCACCCCGTGCCCATACATCGTGCCCTCGCAGAAGTCGCCGCCGCGGGGCGTGCGTTGCATCCGGCTGAGCAGATAGTAGATGCCGCGGGAGACCGTCTCCTGGTGCCGGCCGTCGACGTGGGTGTGCCCGGCGCCAAGAAAGGGCAGAAGCGCGATCGCAGTGCTGGCGGTGGAACTGGTGAGGGTGCCCGGATCGCGGCAGGCGCCGTTGCAGCGGCAGCCGGTGAGATCGAACTGCCAGGAACCGTCGACAGCCTGATGGAGTGCCAGCCATTCCAGCCCCCGCTCGACGGCCGCCTCGCTGGCGGCATTCCCACCGCGGCCACGGACCGCCGCGCCGCGGGCGGTTCCAGTGCGGGCGGCGAAAGGTTTGCCGTCGGGCGGACCACCCCGGACGCCGCCTGCACGGGCGGCCGAGCGGCCGCGGGTCCCGGATGCCCGCGGCGCGTCAAAGCGGGCAGAGACCGACTGGGCGATCGGGGTGTCGCCGGTCGGAAACGCAGGGGCAGGATCGGTGGTGGCAGCCTCGGTCGCGGTCACGTCTGCGGCCAATTCGTCGTCGGGGGCAGGTGCAGGATCGGTCATGGCCACGTCGATCGGATCGTCGACTGCTGGTGGTGCCTCAGCGTGCGGCACCGCCGCATCGCCGCCGCCCGCCTCGTCCGCGGCGCCGATCTCCATGGCGTCCTGCGGGGCGCCCTCGGCGTCATCCTGCCTCTGGGGGCTGATCGAGAAGACCAGTGGGCGGAGTTGCTGCTGCGGTTTCGTCTCCAGGGCGAAGAGCGCCATCAGCGTGCAGAGAAGCAGATGCGCCGCAAGGCTCAGATAGCCCGATCGCACGGCCGGGCTCCGCACCACGCGGTCGACCCATGGCCCGGCCGACGGCTCAGGCTGTGGCAGTGGCGTCAGTTCCATCGAGTCGGGTTCCATGCAGACGACCCTCTGGCAGACTTTCCTGATTGGGAAAAGTCTGCGTCGCGGCAGCGGCCGCGATCGGCGCAGACGACGATCCCCTCAGGCTCCCTGGAATGGTATCGACCTCCGGAGGCCGGTGGCTGAAGGCGGTGCCGAGACGTGGCTCAAGGGCCCCATCGAGAGCCTACTCGACGAACTCCTCGGCCGACTGTGGCGAATACATGACGCCGAGCTTGAAGTAGACCTCCATGGTCATGGTTGCCATCGAGGTGACATAGAGCCGGCCGCCGACGCGGGCTGCGTGACCTGTGTCCATGCCATCGAAATAGCTTCCCCGACGGTGCCCCGAGGTGGCCTGCGCTTTCACCAGCATTTCGGTCATCGACGTCTGCCACGAGTGCCACTCCTGCGGCAACTGTTTCTGCAGGTGGAAGAGCACCTGTGTGGCGTAGTAGGTGGAGTAGATGTCGGACGTCGGGCCTTGCTGGGCCAGCTTCATCGCTCCGCGACGCAGCGCATCGTTGTCCTGTTTCCAGCCGGTGAAGATCCGGCAGAGCAGTCCGGCAGCGTTGAGGGACGGCCGGGGCGTCGTTGCGTCGTTGTAGCCGTAGGCGGCACCGTCGTCGCTCGCGACCGAGTCGAGGAACCGGGTCGCCCTCTTGATCACGAGAGGATTGACTCCAAGGCCGGACAGGTTCCCGCTCTTGAGGGCAACTAATTGCCATGCCACCGAGGAGGTGTCGCCGGGTTCCTTCGGCCGGTACCTCCAGCCGCCGCCCGACGGATCCTGGGCCTCCATGATGAAGTTGAGAGCCAGCTGCGCCGGTTGCAGCAGGCGTTGATCATGGGTCATGCCGTAGGCCTCCGAGAGGACCACGGCGGTCAACGCCTGGGAGTACATATCGCCGCCGCGATGATAGGCATTGCCCCGGCCCTCGAGGACATTGCGGGCGAGAAACGCGAGGCCGTTTTCGATGGGAATCTTGTGCCGCGCCAACTCGCCGGTGCCCTTGTGCGTGTATCCCTTGGCGAGCATGGGCCACAGGCTGAGCGATGTCGCCGCCACTCGGTCGTTCAGGTGCGACTGGAGCTCCGGATTGTCGCACTGTCCCCGGCAGTTGGGGTTGGTGGTGCAGTCGAACGACCAGCCCCCGTCGTCGAGCTGATGCCGCAGCATCCACTTCAGCGATTCTTCGACGACCCGATTGACCAGTTGGGGATCGCCGCCGGAACTGCGGATCCGTTCTGACTGCAGCGCAGCGCTCGTCCGCGCGCCGAATCCGGCAGCAGCTCCATCGAGCGTGCCGACTGCTGCAAGAAGGTCCGAAGCGGCCCCAAAATCCATGGCGATGTCGACCATCTCAAGCGATCCCCGCGCAGCATCGAGATCATTCGCATCGGCGACGACCTCCATATCCTGCACCTCCGACTCGGACGGCAGCGCGAGCACTTCCGCCATCGGCTGATCGGTCACGATCGCTTCCTCGATCTCGATCTGGTCCTCGGACTCGGTAACGTCCTCCGCGACCTCGGAGGCACCGGCCGTGATCAGTCTCGGGGCGTCTGGCTTAGGCAGCTTGTGGACAACCAGCGCCATCGTCAGCAGCACGACGACGTGGGCGAGCAGGCTGACCAACCATGCCGGGGTTGTCTTGAGCAGGCTCGAGCCGAACCATCGCCGCCGGTCGGCGATCGGGGCCACCGCCGCCGGCGTCGTGACCGAGGCCAGATCACCCGAATCAGTTGGGGGAGGGCTTGCCATGGTGGTTGTGCCTGAACCTGGTGCCCGGCAGCCGCCGCGTGCGCTGCCTTTCCCGAACCTCCCAGCCTAGCAGCCCGTGGATGTGGAAAAAGTCGTCCGCCGCCGGAAGCGGCGATGGGTCGCGGCTACCCCGACCCGGCGTAACGCCCGGAAAATACCGGTTCCGCCCGTTGCCGATGCCCAGACTGGCGGTGCGGCTGGTTGAGGAGTACGATTCGCAATCCCACGTTCCAGGAAAATCGGAAGGCATAGATCATGGCCAAGGGCAAAAAGCGACTCGAAGTGATCCATCTCGTCTGTGCGGAGACGGGCGACCAGAACTACACCCTTCGCCGCAAGTCGGGCGGGGAGAAGCTGAAGGTGAAGAAATATTCACCCCGGCTGCGGAAGCACACGCTCCACAACGAGAAGAAGAAGTAGAGTCGGCGGGATTTCAGCCGCAGCCTGCCAACACCTTGGACAGCTGCTCGGTCAGGTCGGCATCAGACTGATGGTCTGCTGCAACGACGTGCACCTGATCGGCTCGACGGCGGAGTGATGCCTCTGCCGCTTCGAGGGCGCCATCGACGATCAGCAGGCGGCATTGGGACCGCCGTGTGAACCGGCCGCGGCCCGGCCGCAGGAGGACCTCCACCTCGCACGGTTCGCCAGCGGCGGCCTGTGGTGCGTTGGCGAGCAGCCTGAACAGGCTGCGTCCGAGCGGCGTGTCGGATACGTCGGCCGGCAGTCCCCAGACAAGGTCGCTGGCCGGCCGTTCTACGAGTCCGCGGCGGCAGCGGGTGAGTCGCCCACGGCGGAGAAAGTAGGGCACGTTCACCCCATCCCGCCAGCGGGGCGTGGCCGAGGTGTCGACCGGATGCCAGACATGCAACGACCAGGTGCGGTCGAGGATCGATTCCAACCGCACTCCGACGGTGCGGAGCCGCAGGCCGAGATCGTCGTCTTCCTGTCCCCAGCCCACAAACCGTTCGTCGCAGCCGTTGACCGCCTCGAAGTCGTGCCGCCAGATGCCGCAGTTCCCTCCCGCCAGCCGCGGCTTTGAAGGGTGGCGGAGGGCCGCATGCCACCAGGCCTTGCGAAACCGTTTGGCCAGCAGTCGCCGTTCGGCGATGGGGGCAAGCGCGGCCAGATCGGTCGTGACGAGGGTGTCTTCACGAAGTGTGGCGCTTGTGTCCTCGGGGAGGCGGGCGCAGTAGCCAAGCAGTGCCCTGCCGGGACGGCGGCGCTCGAGATAGGCCGCCACATGATCGCGGGGCAGAATGCAGTCGCCGTCGAGGAACAGGAGATAGTCGCTGGCGGTGAGGCGGGCGCCGGCATTCCGCGTGCGGGCCAGCCGGAATCCGTCGTGCGGCTGCGACGTGAGCCGCACGGGAAAGCGGACCTGCGCGGCGAAGTCGCGAACGAACGCTGCCGTGCCATCGGTCGAGCCGTCATCGCTGACGATCACTTCAAACCGCCCCTCCACACCCGTCTGGGCCGCGATCGAGGCGAGAACGAGCCCGAGATGGCGGGGCTTCTGGTACGTGTTGACGATCAGGGCAATGTCGCGGGCTGTGTCGGCGGGGCCGGTCGTCGGCGCGGCGGTGGTCTGGATGGCGTGCTTGGAATTCATGTGAGGTCCTTCATGACTCGCCCTAGAACCGCTGACAGCACCGCATCGAGGCCGGCGGCGGAGTCGCCTTCTGGGAGGATTTCCAGCGCGATCTCAAGGGCATAGAGCGGCCTGTCACCGAGTCGGTTGGCCCGCACTTTGACCAGATCCTTGAGCGTGGTCACGACCAGATCGGCATGCAGCCCGGCTGACCAGTCGGCCAGTGCCTGCAGGTCGGCAGGGCCATAGGCATGGTGGTCGGGGAAGGAACGAAAGCCGACCAGATCGGCGCCAAGCGTGGCCAGCGACGCGCGAAATGCCCCCGGGTTGCCGATTCCTGCAAAGGCGGCGACCCTCGCACCCACCACACGCTCGAGGGGCTGCGTGTCGGATGTCGCCGACCGCAGTTGCACCGGACGGTGCGTAGCCTCGACCCAGACCGGTGGCAGCCTTCCCGCGCAGGCCGCTTGGAGCTCCCGGCGAATCTCGCTCCGTCGTCGGGCATCGACCGCTGTGGCCCGCGTCAGTACGACGGCGCCGGCGCGGGCGAGCCCGGAGAGCGGTTCCCGCAGCAGTCCACGCGGGAAGAGCCGGCCGCTGCCGAAGGGATCGGTGGCATCGACGGCCACAATGTCGAGATCGCGGGCCAGGCGGCGGTGCTGGAAGCCATCATCAAGCACCGCAACCTCCGCTCCAGCGGCCGCGGCAGCTTGGACACCGGCCACGCGATCGCGGTTGGCCACGTGGGGCACCTCCGGTAAGAGAAGAGCCAGTTCGGCCGCCTCGTCGCTGCGCTCCCCGCGGGCGGCGCCGTAGCCACGGCTGACGATGGCGGGGTGCAGGCCGCGGGCCGTCACCGCCCGGGCCAGCCAGGCCACCAGCGGCGTCTTGCCGGTGCCGCCGAGCGTGAGGTTGCCCACCGACACCACCGGCA